>NZ_JOPI01000049.1:0-3407 GCF_002153695.1 Acetobacter sp. DsW_059 | reverse complement strand
CTGCGGGATCTGTTCAACGGTCTTCGTTATGTAACCCGTTACGGTGTTGCGTGGCGGGCGATGCTGAACGATCTTCCGCCGTGAACTGGGGTTTACCAGCAATCCCGGTGCTGGATGAAAGCGATATACACACCAGAGTCTTCGCAGATTTTATGCTAAAAAATGCAGTCCGACTACTCATACAAAGTGCATAACACCCTCTAGAAAAAGGGGGAGGGTGAACCCTGAATATTGTTAAAATAATATAATTTAATGAATGATTTTCAATACGATATTGCAATAAAATAATTGACATATCGATACGATATCGTATTAATGGGAAGCAGATTAGCAAAAAACCTGGTGAATCTAGGTTGTGTTGTCTATAATTATTATTAAACAACAAAGATGTTGCTTAATAATAATATAAAAAATCCGACAAAGATGTCGGTACAATCACAGATAAAATTCAAAATATTATTGAATACATTCGTGTATTCAATAATATTTTGAACAATTACTCTCAATCGCAATTTATGGGATAGTTTATATGACATATAAAATACGAAAAAAACTATCATATTCCTTGTTTATTATGGCTCCCTATTTTTTTATTTCAAGTAATTTGGCTAATGCATCGATTAATAATAAAAGAGAAACTGAAACGAGTAAAATTGATTTACTTTTAATTAAATTAAAAGAAAGAGGATTAATTAACGATGCAGATATTTCAACGATAAAAGGAGAAGAATATAATAAAAAAAGAAATACTAATCACTCGAGAAAAATAGAAAAAAAGCCTATCATTGTAAATGGAGAAACAACAATATCTCCTAACAATCTAAAATATATGAAACCACGTTTTAATGATCAAGATGTCGTTGTAAGTTTTGATAAACCACAGAAAAATCCACTAGATATACGATATGTAACACCTGCTGATGATGGAATAGGTGTAAAAATAAAAGATGTAACTATTACATTTAATGCCTTAATAAATGCATTTTATGTTCGTGATAGTGGTGGCAAAGGTCCAACTATACTTGGTGGAATTGCAAATGCTGGAAAAAAAAGTTCGGCTTTGCGCGATGGTCTTTTGCCTGGGTATTTTATTACTAATATTGAAACACATAAATTTGGATGGGATATTGGTGCTCATATGGGGATTTATCCATCTATAAATAATGTTACTCAAAAAGATGGTGCAAATTCTGAAGGCATACCAGCCGCTTTAGCTACAGGTGGTATAGATGTCCGAAAACTATATGTAGTTTTAGCAAACCATAAATGGGGGCAATTTAAATTCGGACGAGATATAGGTTTATTTGCTGCCGATGCTGTTTTGAATGATATATCATTATTAGGTGTTGGTAGCCCTGGTCCTAACGCAGCACCAAGTGCAACATCTCTTGGACGTATTGGTGCAGGGATAGTTTATCCTGACTTTATGCCGCAAATTACATATTCGACCCCAGTTTGGAAAGGAACACAAGGATCTATAGGAATTTTTCAGCCTATGACCACAACAGGTGTTTCAGAAACAAATTCTAATCCAATGATTCAAACTCATGTATCATACAAAAGAAATATAGGAAAAGTATTAACTAATATATGGGCATCTTCAATTTATCAAAAACATAATTCAAATGAAACTTATAAAAAATATACTAGTGCAGCCTTTGATATTGGAACCAAGATAACTTATAAAAATGCAAATATTGTTGCTTACTACTATCAGGGAAGCGGTTTAGGAACCACCGGAATATTTATGTTATCAGAAGACTCCCGCGGTAAAGCAAGAAGAAGTCATGGATTCTATGTTCAAGGAACATATAAATACAAAAAACTTCAAATTGGTGCAAGTTATGGTGGAAGTTTTTTAAATAAAACAGGATATGATTATGATCCATATTTAGTTAAATCTAATATGAATTATATAATACAGGTAAGGTATAGCGTAATAAAGTGGGTTGATTTACTTGCTGAATACGTTGACACATGGTCTACAGCCCATAATTCATCCCATGTAAATTCAAATGATTTTGGACTGGGAGCTGTTATGGCTTTTTAATCTCTAATTTTGTTTATAAGGAGGTATGAGATATGAAGAAGATTACACATAGTAACGGTTATACAAGTCCACCTGCATATGCTGCGCTGAGAATTAAAGCGATTCAATCACTTTTGATAGAAAAAGGAATAGTATCAGAAGAAGCGCTCAATGAAGTTGTTGATATTTATGAAAATAAAGTCGGCCCTCACGATGGTGCTAAAATTATAGCTCGTGCCTGGACAGATGTTTCCTTCAGAAAAAAACTTTTAGATGATGGGACACAGACTTTATCTGAACTGGGCATGACAGGTTTTGAAGGTGCACATGTTGTATTTTTAGAAAACACTTCAGATATTCATAATGTTGTCGTTTGTACTTTATGCTCATGTTATCCGTGGGCTGTCTTAGGTTTGCCTCCTGCGTGGTTTAAAGCACCTCAGTATCGTTCAAGAGTTGTTATTGAACCCAGAAAAGTTCTTGAGGAATTTGGCACAAATATTCCAGATAATAAAGAAATACGTGTTTGGGATAGCACAGCTGAAATTCGTTATATTGTTATTCCTGAACGCCCTGAAGGAACAGAGAGCCTTAGTTCCAGCGAATTATCCTGTTTAATTACACGAGATTCTATGATCGGCACACGTCTGGCAAAATCAGTAAGGGAATAATAACTATGAACGGTGTACATGACGTCGGTGGCAAACATGGTTTTGGCCCCGTATTTACAATGGATAATGAACCAGTTTTTAGAGAGAACTGGGAAAAAGACGTCTTTAGTGTCATTGGTCTTTATTTTGCTTCAGGCCTCTGTCCTCTGGATGAATTCCGATATTCAATCGAAATAATGGATCCAGCGGAATATTTATCTACCCCTTATTATGTGCACTGGCTAAGGGCTGCTGAAAATTTATCTTACTGGAACGGGTTATTTACTGAAGAAGAATTAAATGAACGAATTAAACAGATTGAAAATGGAGAAAAAAAATGAAATTTCTGGAAGCGCAAGATGTATATAAAGCTATCAGAACTCCAACGTCTTTTACCAGAGATGAAACAGACAAACCTCAGTTTAAAACAGGCGATAGTGTAAAAGTTCGTAATTTGAACCCTACAGGTCATACACGTCTTCCACAGTATGTGAAGGGACATACAGGAGTGATTGATCGTCAGCATGGTTTTTTCGTTTTTCCCGATACTATGGCCCATGGGAAAGGTGACAACCCTCAGTATCTCTATAATGTTCGATTTTCTGTCGAAGAGCTATTCGGACCAGGTCAGAACAATAAAAATCAATTTGTTTATATTGATATGTGGGAATCTTATTTGGAGAAAAATAAATGAAACATAACTTCTTAAACTCTGAAAAAAATATTGA
>NZ_JOPI01000048.1:0-4924 GCF_002153695.1 Acetobacter sp. DsW_059 | reverse complement strand
TGGGAATCTTATTTGGAGAAAAATAAATGAAACATAACTTCTTAAACTCTGAAAAAAATATTGATAATTTTATATGAATAAGGAGGCATAATTGTTTTTTTTTGAAAAAAAAACTGATTCTAACAAGCATTATAAATTATCTTTTATAATGCTTGTTATTCTATATTTTGTATATTTTTTATCAGATACTAATTCATTAACTTTCAGTCGTATATCATCAATAGTAGATAGTGCATCTCCTCTTCTTTTAGCAAGTGCTGGCGTAACTGTAGTTGCACTAATTGGTGGATTTGATCTTTCTGTTGTTGGCACTATATCATTAACTAATGTTATAATATCAACACATTATTTGGAAGGAGGGGTAGGAGCATTTCTTAGTATAGCATTTTCTATTTTAATTGGTGGAATAATCGGTTTAATAAATGGAACTATTATTACATTAAGTAAAATTCAATCTGTAGCAATATCTTTATCTATTATGATTATAGTTAATGGATTGTCTTTATTAATCTTAGATGCTCCAGGAGGTGAAGTATCTGAATGGATTGGCGATCATTTTACAGGATTATCTTTTGGAATAATACCAAATGCACTGATTATTCCATTATTTGTTTTGTGCTTATGGGGAATAATAAAAAAAACAGATTTAGGAACTTCTCTTTATGCTGTAGGTTCCGATAGTAAAAATTCATATCTATCAGGTATAAAAACCAAAAAAATAGAAATATTTACTTATACATTAGCTGGTTGCTTTTATGGTTTATCAGGTTTTATGCTTAGTGCTCAAACAGAAACAGGCGATCCGTCCTCAGGTATGCCTTTTCTCTTGTTGTCATTTGCAGCTTTGGCTTTGGGAGGAACTAGCTTAAGTGGTGGACGAGGAGGATTATTAGGTAGCTATCTAGGCGCTTTTTCTTTGATAATGGCACAAAAAATTCTTTTCTCTATAGGCCTTGCATCTTTCTATATTGGTTTATTTCAGGGAATTTTATTGTTAATTGGTGTTTATTATTCCGTTTTTATTGACTCTAAATTTGAAAGCAAAAAAAATGGATAAAATATCATATCTAACAAACTCAAAAGACAATCGTGGAATTTATAAAAATAATAAAGAAAAATTTTCATATTTTGTCTTATTGATATTATCATTATTTATAATGATAATATCTAAAGTTTTAACACCATCTATAAATATTTATGATCTAATTATAAATATTATAACATTAGGTTCATTTTTACTTATTATTTCATATGGTCAAAGTCTTGTAGTTCTCCTTGGTGGTCTTGATCTGTCTGTACCATCAACAGTAATGATTGGTGGAATATTAAGTTCTACATTTTCTTCAGAAAATACCATAACTGAAATTATTATATTAATTTTTATTTGTTTTTCTGGATTTTTAATCGGACTTATAAATGGATTTGGTGTTTCTTTTTTGAAAATACCACCTTTCATTATGACAATGGGATGTAATATAATTTTCGCTTCGATTGCTCTAGGTAGTACTGGAGGTAGTACTCTTGGTGGAGCACCATACTTATTAAATTATATTATTAGAGGCAATCCATTATTATTACCTAATATAGTATATTTAATAATAATATTTTCTTTAATTGCTTACTTTGTTCAAAATAAAACTTTGTACGGAAGATATTTGTATTTATCTGGATCAAATATAAAATCAGCAATAATTTCTGGAATTCCAACGCATAGAGTAACCATAATAACATATGCAATTAGTGCTCTTGTTTGTTCTTTTTGTGGATGTATTCTTACAGGATACGCTAATGGAGCTACATTAAGTATGGGAGAGTTATACTTAATACCAAGTATTTCTGCTGTGGTTATAGGAGGATTTGCAATATCTGGGGGGGTTGGTTCATTTTTAGGTCTATCTACAGGCGTTTTGTTTCTTACTACTTTAGACTCAGTTATTTCGGCTACAAGTTTGAGTCAGGGATGGAGAATGATTGTTTCAGGTATGATTATATTATTTGCTGTCATACTAAAGAAATAACATATCTTAATACAAACAATATCAACAAATGAGGAATATAATGTTTACTTTCAAAATGAAAAAAATTGCTAACACTATATGTGCAAGCGCTATAGTAGCATCATATTTAGCTATGCCAATGAAGTCATATGCTGATTCAAATAAAAAATTTAAAATATACCTAAGTCTTAGTTATAGCGGTAATAACTGGATGAGTGAAACAGCTAATATTATTAAAGCTCTGGCGAAAACGCCTCCTTACGATAAAATGATTGATCTTAAAGAGGTTATTTCAGGTACTGATCCTCAGGCACAAATTTCTGCTTATGAAAGTATGATAGATGCTGGTGCAGATGCAGTAATTAGTTTTCCTATTTCGCCTACAGCTCTTAACAGAACAATTCGTAAAGGATGTAAAGCAGGCGTAAAGTTTTTTATGTATGATTCCACTGTTACAGAACCATGCGCATATAATGTAAGTTATATTTCTTCCGGGTTTGGTGAAAATACGGCGCAGGAATTAGTAAATCTTCTTGGCGGTAAAGGTAAAATATTTATGGTAAGAGGTGTTCCAGGCACTTCTGTTGATAAAAGACATACTGATGGTGCTAAAAATATTTTTTCAAAATACCCTGGTATTGAAATTGTTTCTGAATATTATGGTATGTGGGATGATAGAATTTCTCAGCAAGAAACGGCTAAAGCTCTTGCTGCACACCCAGACGTAGATGGCATATGGGCGGAATTAGGTGAAGCAGGTACGCTCAATGCTGTAAAAAATCATAATGATAAAATGATACCCATTACTGGTGAGAATATGAACGGGTTTCGTCTTGCTTTTCTAAATCATGATTATATCAAAAATGGTTTAAAAGGAGTGTCTTCAGGTTCCCCTCCTGCAACTGCTGGTTATGCTTTCAAATTAATGATGGAAATTTTAACGGGAAAAAGACAGCAAAGTCCAGTAAGCGTTGAATACCCTTTACCCTGGGCAACTGTAGATAATATCAAGCTTTGCCAGGGAGGTAATATTAATTCTCAGTGTAATGTATTCCCTCAAAATATGGTACCTCAGGGTTTTTCAGACGAAATTTATAATGAAACACTGCTTCCTGAAATTGACCTACGAGCAGCTTTAACTGGACAACCTAAAGATGGAGCCGTCATCACTGCTCTGCCTCAAGAATTGAAAATCGCTCCGAAAGAACCAGGTATAAATTGTGAAAAATGCTCTGCTCCAAATGATCATTATAAAGTCACAATGGTTTCACCATTTGTAAAATAAAAGGAGTATTATTTTATGTCTTATGAAGGATTTGATATATCTATTAAAGATATTTCTAAAAAATATGGGTCAACTATCGCTTTAGAAAATGTAAATTTTAATATTAAACGTGGAGAAGTACATGCTCTTTTGGGCGAAAATGGCGCTGGAAAGTCAACTATAGTAAATATTTTAAGCGGATCCGTGCAACCTGATAATGGAGAAATTACTTTATATGGAAAAAAATATTATGCAAAAGGTGTCGTTAATGCACGTTTAAATGGAATTTCTACGGCCTTTCAGGAGTTTAGTCTCCTTCCTGACTTAACCGTTTATGAAAATCTTATGTTGCCAAAATTACATAGAAATTTAATAGGGATGCATTCATCTCGACTAAATATTGAAAAGGCTGAGAAGCTACTTTCTGAATTCGATTTAGGTCATATTAATGTTAAAAAAACCGTCAGAGATCTTTCTCTGGCGGACAAGCAGCGTGTTGAAATTGTTCGTGCAATATCTCATGCTCCAAAATTACTTGTGCTGGATGAACCAACAACAGCCCTTCCTGATGTTGACTGGCTATATAAAATAATAGACATACTGCAAAGTAAAGGAACATCAATTTTATATATATCACATAGGCTTAATGAGATTCGAGCATTAGCACAACGTGCTACAATTATGAGAAATGGCCGGAGCGTTGCGACTATTAATATTAGTGATGCTTCGGATGACAATATTTTTGAAATGATGGTTGGTCGTTATAAAGGTAAAAATAAAAAAATAAATCAATTTAAAAGAGAAAATACTAATAATGAATGTCTTAATATTAAAAATATATCTGGAAAAATTATATCTAATATTAACTTAAAATTAAATGAGGGAGAAATTATTGGTATTGCTGCATTAGATGGTCAGGGGCAAAGCGAGTTTTTTAAAATTCTTTCAGGAAATTCTCAACCTTTAAGTGGTGATATATTTCTTGATGGTTCTAAGGTATCATTTAAAAGTCCTCGTTCCGCTTTAAATAGCAAAAGAGGAATTTCTTATGTGTCAGATGATCGAAAAAACTTTGGCATATTTAAATCAATCAAAACAATGGAAAACATTAGTGCGTCATCTCCCAAAAAAATATCGAAAAGATTTATTTTGTCAGACAATAATGAAAAAAAATACACCAATTATTTTTCTGACATCATAAATCTTTCTCACCGTTATCTTGACTTTAATATTGAAAATTTATCAGGAGGCAATCAGCAAAAAGCCCTTATAGCTAGATCTTTAATGTCTGGTGCAAAAATATTACTCTTATTTGATCCAACAAAGGGTGTCGACGTTGGAACAAAAGAGGATATTTATGAAGCAATAAGAAACTTTGCCAGAAATGGTGGTGCTGTCATTTTTTACTCTTCTGATCTTGAAGAAATAATGAGTTTAAGCGAGATATGTCTAGTTTTTTACAAAGGAAAAATATCGAAAAAATTTAAAAATGAAGAATTAAAAGAATCACATCTAGTTTCTTATATGACTGGAAATTTTATTAATTAATATTTTAGGCATATAAGAATGAAATTCATGAGGCATTTTTACCTGTCTAAAGCGCTGCCACTTGCGGCAGCTGCTGTTTTCTACCCGTCTTTTTCTTTCGCTGCCCCTCAGGAAG
>NZ_JOPI01000047.1:0-75164 GCF_002153695.1 Acetobacter sp. DsW_059 | reverse complement strand
GTCCGCAATCCATATCGCTGCAAGCTTCATCTTCTATCTCAAAGAATGAGTCCTGAGCCTAGTTTTTTTGGAGAAGATCATCAGGTCATGATCTTCTCTTTATAGGGGTTTTTAATATTCAGGTTTCTGCCCGGGTTCCGCTTTGAATGTTGCCGCACCTGGTGTGCCTGAGTAGGTGATAATAAGCACAGTTGGTGTTGAACCACTGACCCCGCGGTGAACATCATCAACTGATTCCGTAAAGCCTTCACCAGCATGAAAAACCTGTTTTTTACCGCTGGCTTTGTCCTCAATCGTCAGCTGCCCCTGTAAAACATATACCGCATTAGGAAAAGGATGCGTGTGCCATGGCAGAGCAGTATTGGCGGGAATGGACATTCTGAGCATTGTCAGCTGAGGTTGCCCGGCAGGGTAAGTTGTATAGGGTTTACCGTTCCAGGAGGTGCTGCTTTTGACCAGCACGTCAGCATGCGCTGAGGATGTGGTATGCGGTTTCTGAGCAAGAGCCGGCGTGATCGCCAGGCAAGCCGTGGTAAAAACTGCAAAGGCGAATTTTGACATAATGCTTCTCTTTACTGTCTGTGGCTTTTTATTCCTATGCATCAAAGCACTGATGATATGCCGCATGCCAGTAAAGAGAGCATGATCCGGCCTCTGACGGGGGCCGGACTGAGATGCGTAAGCGGGATCTGCTGCTTTAGTCGACGGTATGAACCCAGCTCTGGGTGTCATGAGTGCGGCCAAACTGCATATCACACAAGGCCTGACGCAGAGAGGCCGTTACTGCACCTGTTTCTTTACTGATGACATGCTCACCTTTTGAGGTTTTCAGTGTGCCAATTGGGGTGACAACAGCGGCAGTGCCACAGGCAAACAGCTCACGCAGATGGCCGGAGGCAATATCAGCATAAAGCTGGTCGATGGCATAAGGCTCTTCACGCACTGTCAGCCCCTGGCTGCGAGCCAGAGTGAGCAGGGAGTCCCGTGTGATACCGTGCAGGATGGTTCCTTTAAGAGGAGGCGTAAGGAGCGATCCATCATCAAGAACAGCAACGATGTTCATGCCGCCCATTTCCTCAATCCATTTACGCTCAGTGGCGTCAAGGAAGAGAACCTGATGGCAGCCATTCTCTTTCGCTTCCTGCTGGGCTGTCAGGCTGGCTGCATAGTTGCCGCCACATTTGGCTTCACCGGTGCCACCGCGCGAGGCCCGCACGGTATTTTCTTCAACCCATACGGTAACCGGGCCGGCGTCTTTAGAGAAATAATCACCGGCAGCGCAGGCAATGACGATGAATTTATATTCAGCCGAAGGCTTAACACCCAGAGCAACCTCTGTTGCGATCATGAACGGACGAATATACAGCGTGCCGACCTCAGGAGCGGGAATCCAGTCAGCATCAATTTTCACCAGCTGTTTCACCGCATCAAGAAACAGCTCTTCAGGCACCTGAGCCATAGCCATACGTTCGGCTGACCGGCGAAAACGGCGGGCATTTACATCTGGTCTGAACAGTAATGGCTCACCAGTAGGGCTGCGATAGGCTTTCATGCCTTCAAAAATTTCCTGCGCGTAGTGCAGCACAGAGGCAGCAGGGTCGAGCTGTAAAGGCTGGCGAGGCAGAATTTCAGGTGTGTGCCATCCCTTACCCTCAGTGTAGGTCACAACGGCCATATGTTCAGAAAAGACACGGCCAAACCCTGGGGCTTTAAGGAGCTCTTCACGTTCAGCGGCTGAAATACGGTCAGCTTTTGGTGTGATAGTGAAAGCGGTTTTTATAGGCTGGCTCATCGGGTCTGACGTCTCCGCGTTCATAATGGCTGAAATTTCAGCTTCAGCAGGTCATAATTTCTTTCTGATATGATCTATCATATATTGCTTTGACAGAGCCAGAGTGCCTGGTCACGATATTGCCTGCCGTCAGCGGGAAGTGAAAATTTTTATCAGGATTATTTTCTGCCAGCCATGTAATACAGGCGTTGGTTAGTGAGTGAAGATATAATTTTATCTCCGAATTTAAGAGCATGAGAATGATACCAGTTCTGCCAGTACAGACTTATACAACACTTCCTGAACGGTTTTACGTGCATCCGCCTTTGTCTCCGGTTGTCGCGCCGCAGATCGTGCAGCTTAATACCGCTCTTGCCGGTGAGCTGGGGCTGGACTGTCACTGGCTGCGCAGCAGAGAGGGTGTGGCTATGCTCTCAGGCAATGCAATGCCTGAAGGGGTCATACCTGTCGCGCAGGTGTATGCCGGGCACCAGTTCGGGCAGTTTGTACCTAAGCTGGGTGATGGCCGCGCTATGTTGCTGGGTAGTGTGACAGACCAGAACGGGCATGTGAAAGAAATTCAGCTCAAGGGTGCGGGGCGCACAAGGTTTTCACGTAGTGGTGATGGCCGTGCTGCGCTCGGCCCGGTGCTGCGTGAGTACATTGTCAGTGAGGCCATGGCGGCCCTGGGTGTGCCAACAACACGCGCGCTGGCAGCGGTGACAACCGGCCAGCCGGTATATCGTGAAACACCCCTGCCTGGTGCGGTGCTGACACGTGTGGCCTCGGGTTTCATACGTGTGGGGACGTTTCAGTTTTTTGCCGCACAGGAAGATTTTGAAGGACTGCGCCTGCTGACTGATTATGCTCTGACGCATCATTACCCTGAGGCTTCTCACGAGGGCGGGGCTGCCTGTGCGTTGTTGCGTGAGGTTATAGCCAGTCAGTGTCAGCTGCTTGCTCAGTGGATGTTATATGGCTTTGTGCATGGTGTGATGAACACGGATAATATGGCCATATCAGGTGAGACAATTGATTATGGCCCCTGTGCTTTTATGGAGCATTATGACCCGGATACGGTTTTCAGTTTTATCGATAAAAGAGGCCGTTATGCTTATGGCAGACAGCCAGAGATAGGGTTGTGGAACCTGACCCGCCTGGCTGAAGCCCTTCTGCCTGTCATATCTGAAGATCGGAACACGGCTCTTGAGCTTGCCCGTGCAGAGCTGGCCGTGTTTGAGGGGCAGTTTCAGCAAATTTATCTGGCAGGCTTACGTCAGAAACTGGGGATGCAGACAGCTCAGGAGGGAGATGCAGGTCTGGTGCGCAGCCTGTTTGAGGTGATGCAGGCCCAGCGTCTGGATTATACGGCCACGTTCAGAAACCTGAGTACTGAGGCAGCACTGAGCACCCCGACAGCATATCTGCCTGAGGCATTGCACCCCTGGGCAGCACAGTGGCAGGCCAGACTGGCCGCAGAACCTTTGCCTGGCACGATACAGCGTGCACAGGCGATGCAGCGTGTTAACCCGCTGTACATTCCGCGCAATCATCTTGTTGAAGAGATGATCACACAGGCCGTTTCGCATAATGACATGACAGCCTTTGAAGAACTGCTGGCTGTGACGTCGCGTCCTTTTGAAGAGCAGCCCGGCAAAGAGCGTTATGCCCGCCCGGCAGAGGCGCATGAGCAGGTGCAGAACACATTCTGCGGCACGTAGCTTCAGGTTTCTTCTGCAATACCGCTGATCTGAATAAATGGTCGTCCACTCTGGCCACGTTCGACATGTGCATGAACGCGGTAGACATCACGCAACACCTCCGGGGTCAGCACCTCAGCTGGCAGGCCATCGGCTTTTATGCGACCTTCATGCAGCAGGAGAACACGATCTGCCATGTTCAGGGCGATATTCAGGTCGTGCAGTACAATCAGGGTGATGAGCGGGCGTTCTCTGGTTTCCTGCTGTAAAAGTTGCATAGCGGCAAACTGATGGTGCAGGTCGAGGGCACTGAGAGGTTCATCAAGCAGGAGAGACACAGGTCTTCGGCTGAGGGCCTGAGCAAGCCCGATCAGCTGCCTTTGTCCGCCTGAGAGTGTGCTCATATTTTTCAGGGCCAGGTGGCTGACGGAGAGCTTGTCCAGCCATGCCAGAGCATGTTCGGTCTCTGATATTGTGATTTCTTCAGGCCGTCTGGGGCTGCAGGCGCGTTGCGCAGCCATCAGGGCTTCAATAACAGGCAGCTGCACAGCGGCTGGTAATGTCTGAGGCAGATATAAACAGCGTTGTGCCCTTTGTGCCAGAGGCAGGTGCGCGAGGTTTTCATCTCCCAGGGTGAGTGTCGCCTGTGATGGTATCAGACCGGAGAGAGCACGCAGAAAAGTTGATTTTCCGCTGCCATTAGGCCCTGTGAGAGCACAAATCTGCCCTGATACAAATGGTTTGGGAGAGAGGTCGTGCAAAATGCGACGTCGGCCGAAGCCTGCATTCAGGTTTTTAACCGTCAGGGGGCCGACTGGCGACATTAGTTCAGCTCCTCACGGCGAAGCACGATAATCAGGAAAAATGGGATGCCTGCGAGAGATGTTACGATACCTGTCGGCACAATAAGGCCGGGCACCAGTACGCGTGCAATCAGGGCGGAAAGAGAGAGGATAAGCGCTCCCGTTGCCATGCTGCCGGGCAGGTAAAAGCGGTGATCTTCGCCGAGAAGCCGGCGCGCAATATGTGGTGCAACCAGCCCGACAAAACCGATAACCCCGACAAACGAGACGGCCAGAGCTGAAAGCAGGCTGATACGTATGAGTGAAGCCCGGCGAATGCGCGCGACATCTATCCCAAGGCTTGCTGCTCTTTCTTCTCCCATACGTAATGTGGTGAGTTGCCACGCGGCCCTGAATGAAAACAGGCTGACGACCCCTCCGACACCAGCAATTACTCCGACTTTCGCCCATGATGCGCGGGTCAGACTGCCCAGAGTCCAGAATACAAGATCCTGTAAGGTATCTTCACTGGCGATAAACTGCATAAGAGATACGAGAGCCTGAAAGGTAAAAACCAGGGCGATACCTGTCAGCACGACGACGTTGGTACTGGCGACTCTGCTCTGGCTGATTTTATCTAATAACAGTACGGAAAGCAGGGCACAGATGAATGCACTGGCTGTAATGAGCGTACTTTGAGAAACCAGAGCTGTATGCAGACCTGTGACCAGAATAAGGGAAGCGCCAAAGGCCGCCGCCGCTGAAACGCCAAGCGTAAAAGGGCTGGCAAGCGGATTAGCCAGGATAGTCTGCATTTCGGCTCCTGCCAGTCCGAGTGCCGCCCCCACACACAGGGCCATCAGAGTGTAAGGCAGGCGGATCTGCCAGACGATCAGCCGTTGCGTGGCTGGTACTGTGTCAGGGTGCAGCAGGGTGTGTAACAAAGCGGATGGAGAAAGCCCGGAGGGACCGATGGCAAAGTCAGCAAGGCAGGAGAGTATAATAGCTCCCGTCAGGATCAGCAGGATAATGCCGCGTTTGCGCAGAGTTTTGCGGTAAGCTTCATGCACAGAGTGTACGTCATAGCTGCGGAGGGGAGGAGGCCGGGAGATCGTCGGGTTACTCCTGCTTATGGACCCGCAGGAAAGGGCGGGATATGAAGAAAGACAGTTTTTCTGTGTAGCACCAGCCTGTTGTAAGAGAAATGGTTTGCATAAAAAACTCTCTCATCTGACGTTCCCCTCTTCGTGTATAAGGCAGGAAAACCGCGTGACATACTCTGATTCAACTGATGAAAACCCTGAGGCTGATTTTGCTGCAGGAGAGACACTCATTTTTGTTGTGAGGCCTGAACAGGCGGGTGAGCGGGTTGACCGGTTTATTGCACTACATTCGGGCGGTTTGTCGCGTTCACGTGTGAAAACTTTGATCGAGGCAGGGCACCTTACGCGTGACGGGCAGAGTGTAACCGAACCTGCCGAGACGGTGAAAGCAGGTCAGAGTTATTCTCTGAGTGTGCCATCGGCTGTGCCGGCCGTGCCGGAGGGTGAGGTGATGGCATTTGATATTTATTATGAAGACAGCGACCTGCTTGTGCTTAATAAGCCTGCGGGGCTGGTTGTACATCCTGCCCCGGGCAATGAGACAGGTACTCTGGTGAATGGCCTTGTTGCCCATTGCGGAGACAGCCTGCAGGGAATTGGCGGGCAAAAACGGCCAGGCATAGTTCATCGTCTTGATAAAGATACATCGGGCCTGATGGTTGTGGCCAAAACAGAGAAAGCGCATCTGGCTTTGTCAGAGGATTTCGCAGCCCGGCGGATTGACCGGGCTTATCTTGCCTTGTGCTGGGGCTGTCCTGCTCCGGCAGAGGGAGATTTTGAAGGCAATATCGGGCGTGACAAGCGTGATCGTAAACGTATGACCATTACACCACGCAGCGGGAAGTGGGCTTTAACGCACTATAAAACGCTTAAAAATTTTCAGGGGAGTGCGTCACTGGTAACGTGTAAACTCGCAACCGGACGTACGCACCAGATCAGAGTGCATTTTTCAGCACATGGATACCCGCTGATAGGTGACCCGGTTTATCTGCGGCGCATTCCCGCTGTCGCGAAGGGATTTTCTGCTACGGCACGGGCTGCTGCACTCGACTTCCCGCGGCAGGCATTACATGCGACCCGCCTTGGGTTTACACACCCGCGTACAGGCGAGGCTTTGCTTTTTGAGGCTCCGGCTCCCGATGACATGGTGCAGCTGGCTGAAATGTTAGAAGCCTGACACAGAAAAAGGGGGAGCAGATGATCTGCTCCCCCTTCTTTTTTACCAGCTCTGTTAAGTGCGGGCTTAGTGTTGTGTTTTTTCTGGCAGAGCATAGGCGGTGATATAATCGCCCAGTCTGGTGCCGAAAGAACCATGACCACCATCGGCAGAAACAACAAACTGACGTCCGTTTGTTTCATATGTCATGGGTGTAGACTGACCACCCGCTGGCAGACGGTCCTGCCAGAGCTGTTTACCTGTGGTGACATCATAAGCGCGGATATAATAATCAGCAGTTGAAGTCAGGAAAGCAACGCCACCGGCTGTAATCAGCGGTCCGCCAAGTGAAGGGATCCCCACTTTGAAAGGCAGCGGCAGAGGTGAGCTGTCATAGGTGGTGCCGTTACGGTGCATCCAGATGATCTTGTTTGTTTTCAGATCAATACCGGCAACATAACCCCAGCCTGGCTGTTTGCAGGGAATACCCAGCGGTGACAGGAAGGCATGCAGGTCAACACCATAAGGTGTGCCGTACTGTGGCTGAACACCGCTTTCTGAGCCGGAAGGACCGGCTTTCGGGTCAGGGTGTGCAGGGTTGCCCGGACCACGCGGGATAAGAGTTGAAACGAACGGAATAGCAATCGGGTTAGCAAAAGCTACCTGTCTGACCGGGTCAACAGCCAGGCCACCCCATTCGAACATACCAAGGTTACCAGGGAAGATCAGCGACCCCTGCAGTGATGGCGGAGTAAACGGACCATCATAGCGCAGGCGTTTGAACATGATGCGGCAGACCATCTGGTCGAACATCGTGCCGCCCCACATGTCAGAATCCTTCAGGCGCTCTTTCGGGCGGAAGGTCAGCTGAGAGTAAGGCTGTGTTGGTGTAACATGATCACCCGGTGCAGCACCCTGTGGCACTGGTGTTTCAGGTGCCGGTACGATCAGGTTACCATTGCGGCGGTCAAGCACAAAGATGTTGCCTGTTTTTGCCGGTGCATAGAGGGCCGGGATAACAGTACCGTCTTTCTGACGAATATCGACCAGGCTGGGCTGAGAAGGAATGTCCATATCCCACAAATCGTGGTGAACTGTCTGATAGAACCAGACCTGTTTGCCTGTGTCAGCATCAAGAGCCAGAATGCCAGAGGCATATTTTTCCTGCTGAGGGGTACGGTTGCCGCCCCAGATGTCAGGTGTTGCAACGCCTGTTGGGATGTAGATCTGGTTCAGGCCTGCATCGTAGGAAGCCGTGATCCATGAGTTAGGTGAGTTGGCAACATACTGATGAGTGGCTGATGGCAGCTCGTTCGGGTCAGGGTTACCTGCATCGAACGCCCACAGCAGTTTACCTGTACGTACATCGAATGCACGGGTTACGCCAGATGGTTCGTGTGTTGAATAGTTATCGGTGACAGCGCCGGAGATGATAACTGCTTTTTTGGTAACAACCGGCGGAGATGTCGGTTCATAAAAACCATCTCTCTTCATTGGCATGCCGTCACTCAGGTCGAGTGCGCCATTGTTAGCAAAGCCGTGGCAGAGTTCACCTGTGTCAGAGTTCAGAGCGATCAGGCGGCCGTCATTTGTTGGCAGGAAGATACGTGCCGTGCAGTCATCAGCCGGAGCGGCAGGAGCAGCGGGTGCATCAGTTGCTGCTGCCGTGTTGTCGGCTTCAGCTGCAACAGGAGCGACTGCCGGTGTTTCAGCGTAAGAAACGCCACGACAGGTCATGTGCTGGAAGGAAGGATTATATTTGATTTTAGGGTCAAATTTCCATTTCTGCTTGCCGGTAGCGGGGTCAAGGGCAAATAAAATCTGGTGCGGTGTGCACAGATAAAGTGTGTCCCGGATTTTGATCGGGGTAACTTCGTCTGTAATTTCACCCGGGTCGTTCGCTGTTTTCAGATCATGGGTGCGGAAGGTCCATGCCACCTTCAGATCTTTAACATTTGCGGGTGTGATCTGTGTCAGGGGTGAGAAGCGGTCACCAAACTGCGTGCGGCCATAAGCGGGCCAGTCACCTGCGGCAGCTTCGGCAGTGTCTCCCGGGGTAACAGGTTCACCCTGCTGTGCCACGGAGGGGAGTGAGCCGGTAATATCCTGCGGGTCCTGCGTTATGGCATAGCCGGCAACGCCCAGGGTGCAGAGAATGCTTAGTGCGAGCGGTAAAAGTGCGACTTTGCTGGCTGTCAGCTTGCGTGAGACGAAGGGGAGCAGCAGCAGCAGCCCCAGAGGCGGAATGATATCCAGACGGGGAGCCAGTGTCCAGAAGTCAAAGCCAGCTTCGTTTACAGCCCAGCCGAGTGTGGCAAACACAAGAGCAGCGTAAAGCCATAATACCGCGCTTTTGCGCCTGAAAAGCATTACGGTGGAAACAAGCAGGATAACGCCGCTGAACAGATAAAAGGCTGAACCGCCCAGTACTGCCAGGTAAGCGCCTCCGGCTGTAAGGAAAAGGCCTGTTAGTGCAAACAGGAGGATAGTCAGGATCATGGATACTCCTGATTGAAAGAAAGAACGTCGCTACGATCTATCCCATGGCGCAGGATAAAAAAAGGACACAGACGGTACTTTATTTCATTTCTATGGTTAAGTGCAGGTTTGGTTATAGTGTCTGCGCCTGGCAGCACTTAGCTGTCTGATGTGAGCTTATCAGCGGTTTTCGTCTCAAAATCTGAGGCATCATGCCGTTCATGAAGCTGTGTGGCAGGGTCGCCAAAAGTGCGGTTGACCATGCGGCCACGCTGCACCGCCGGGCGCTGAAGTAACTGATCAGCCCAGCGCTTTACGTGGGGGTAGTCATCAACGCTCAGAAAATGGGCGGCATTATAAAGCCAGCCTTCGACCAGCCCGCCATACCACGGAAAAATGGCCATATCGGCAATGCTATACTCATGTCCTGCAACAAAGGGGTGGTCGGCGAGCTGACGGTTAAGCACATCAAGCAGTCGCTTGGTTTCCATAGCGAAGCGGTCAATTGCATATTCAATTTTGACTGGTGCATACGCGTAAAAATGCCCGAAGCCACCACCAACAAAAGGCGCGCTTCCCATCTGCCAGAACAGCCAGTTCAGGCATTCTGTGCGCTGTGAGGGCGACGCAGGTAAAAAGGCACCAAATTTCTCAGCAAGATATAAAAGGATAGAACCTGATTCAAAAACCCGCTGAGGTTCGGCCCCGCTGTGATCAACCAGGGCCGGGATTTTTGAATTGGGGTTAGTTGCAACAAATCCGGAGCTGAACTGATCACCCTGGCCGATGTTAATCAGCCAGGCATCGTATTCAGCGTCTGTGTGCCCGGCTGCCAGCAGCTCCTCAAGCAGAATGGTGACCTTAACGCCATTAGGTGTACCAAGCGAGTAGAGCTGGAGCGGGTGCTTGCCAACGGGGAGTGCTTTATCGTGGGTTGCACCGGCAACCGGTCGGTTGATGGCTGCATATTTCCCCCCGGTATTTTTATTCCATTTCCAGACGTCCGGGGGGGTGTAGGTGTCGGGCTGTTTCATAAAAAATACCTTTCACGGTGTGTTGTTGCACAGAAAGCGGTGAAGCAGACGGGTATAGCAACACTAACGCAGAAATTGTGTAATCTATTTTAATTCCTTTGTTTGCCAGGAACCTGAATAAGGTTGTGCAGGGCCGGCGGGCTGTTACAGCCAGGCGCTTAACAGTACAGCTGCAGGAATGGCCACAATCATCCCCACTGTTGTCACCAGCATGATACTCGATGTTTCAGCCTGGCATTTGCCATATTGCTGGGCAAATAAGACAGACGGTGTTGAAGTTGGCATGGCGCTGGCCACAAAGGTTGCCTTTGCCATAGTACTTTTAAGCCCCCATGCTTTAATAAACACGAAGAAGAGCAATGGCTGAAAGATAATGCAGGTTGCAGAGCCGAAAATAACTATTTTTGATGTCAGGTTAACAGGGAAAGAGGACAGGGTGAGGCCGCAGGCAAAGATGGCAACCGCAGCGGCACAAACGGCAAGAGGCTTAAGTGTTGATATCGTGATATCGGGTAATGTTATGCCTGAAACGGAGATGACCGCACCGAGTACAGGTGCCCATACCAGCGGGTTTTTAAGAGTGTCTTTTAATATGGTGCTGATGGAGGCAGCCTGGCCTTCTGCCATGCTGGCTGACTGAAGCATAAAGACAGCGACTGAAACCTGCACAAGGTTTGTAACAAGTGCGGCCAGCCCGACAACACCACTTCCTGTTTGCAGGCCATAAATCGGTACAAGTACGGTCAGGCCATAAATGGGAGCAGCTGTTGAACTGACTGTATAACCGAGCAGAATGGCTTCAGTTTTGCCAAACTTTTTCATTCGTAAAATCAGGTAGCTTGCTAAAAAAAACAGGGAGTAACCCAGAACCATAATGACGATAACGGGGCCCTGCTGAAGTAACAGAGACTTGTTAAATTGTGCCATGCCAAGAAACAAAGCCACAGGTAACGCATAACGCAGGGCAAGGCGACTGAAGCCTTTTGTCTGGTGCGCGTCAAAATCTTTGTTCCTGCCGGCACAGTAACCAAGTGCGATAATAAAAATAACCGGAGCAATCGCACTAATCATGATGCTGGCGTTCATGATAGTCCCTTTCTGTGATGGTTCACGTTTGTCAGGGTTACATGACACAGGATAAAGGGGAAAATTATGGCAGAAATGACAGTGCAGGTATGTTATTGCACCTGGGTTGTTACGTATTCAGACCCGTAACTTCCTTTTGAAATGCAGTGGCTCAATGGTCACTTCTGACTATAAGGCTGCTTCACGCCTAACAAAATATCCCGGCGTTTTCCGTTACGGGCACCTGTAGCTATACCAACGTCATGCTCACCCCTGGCATACTGCCTGGGTATGACGCTAGACCTATGACGCACGGCTAAATCTCTATTACGCCTGGCTCTGGTAAAGCATTGATTTTCAAGGGAAATATCAAGCTGGGGCGAATGACGGGGCTCGAACCCGCGACAACCGGTACCACAAACCGGCGCTCTGCCAGCTGAGCTACATCCGCCACACAGCTTGATGCCGTCATTTAGAGAAGGTACGGGCGTCCGTCAATCCATAACTGACATAATCCTGAAGAAAATTTTTCAACGTTGTTTCTGCCAGGTTTCTATACGGCTCAGTGCATCACGCAAAACCTGCTCCTGCTTGCAAAATGCAAAGCGGAGAAGGTGCGCAGGCGGTGTGCCGTTAAGCTGACTGTAAAAAGCTGAGGCTGGTATGGTTGCAACCCCGGCTTCAATGGTCAGAGTTTTTGCAAATGTCATGTCATCTTCACCACGAGCCAGAGGTGAAATATCAGCGATAACAAAATAGCTGCCGTGGCAGGGGAGCACATCAAGGCCGAGTTTGCGCAGCCCGTCCGAAAGGAGGTCGCGTTTGCCCGCAAAGTCCGCAGCTATTTGTGTAAAATAATCTGTGTCTTTGCGTAGCCCGGCAGCGACAGCCCGCTGAAGGTTGGGAGCCGTTGCAAAGACAAGATTCTGATGCGCTTTGGCAATGACGGATGCTATCGGAGCCGGAGCTGTGACATATCCGACTTTCCAGCCGGTCATGGAAAAACTTTTGCCTGCACTGCCAATGCGAATGCACCGCTCGCGCATGCCGGGTAACGTCATAAGCGAGATATGCTTTGCGCCAAAAGTCAGGTGTTCGTACACCTCGTCACATAACGCATAAGCATCGTGCTCTCTGAGCAGGCCGGCAATGAAAGACAGCTCATCGTGAGTGAAGACTTTGCCGGTGGGATTCATAGGCGTGTTGAGCAGGATGGCTTTGGTTCGGGCAGAGAAAGCATCGGCCAGAGCCTGACGAGGAAGGGTCCAGTCCGGATGTTCGAGTCGAACCAGGCGTGGAACCCCGCCAAGCTGAAGCACGACAGGCAGGTAAGTGTCATAGAGGGGTTCTATCAGAACGACCTCATCGCCTGGCTCAATCAGGGCCATAAGAGAGGCAGCAAGTGCCTCGGTTGCTCCTGATGTCACCACTACTTCTGTGTCAGGGTTAATGTTAAGTCCCTGAAAACGCCTGTTCGATTCGGCAACGGCCTGGCGCAGTTCCGGCAGGCCGGTCAGTGGTGCGTACTGGTTTTGACCGTCGAGCAGAGCGTTCACAGCTGTCTGCACAATGTCCTGCGGGCCTTCAGTGTCAGGAAAACCCTGACCTAAGTTGATGGCATTGTGCTCACGTGCAAGCGCAGACATCACTGTGAAAATCGTTGTGGGTAGTGCTTCAAGCTGCTGGTTGAGGGGTTTTGTCATGTGCAGATTCGCTTTCTTTTCGAAAAACAGAAATCATAAAAATGATTTAATATCATTGTATTAATAAGGGTATTGGTGCTTTATCGATATTATTGCTTCTAAGCCCGATTGCTCCTGCGGCCAACCCGTGCCAGTTTGTCACTGCTCGGCCCCGGGTTACTGTTGCCTGAGGACAGGGTTGCATAAAAGATGGACCCTGACAGAGAGCGCCGTGATATAGTGACGATGTGATATGAAAAAGATCGAAGCCATCATAAAGCCTTTTAAGCTCGACGAAGTGAAGGAGGCTCTTCACGAACTCGGGTTGCAGGGCATTACCGTGATCGAAGCTAAAGGTTTTGGCCGGCAGAAAGGCCACACCGAGCTTTATCGTGGCGCCGAATATATTGTTGATTTTCTCCCCAAGATAAAAATTGAGATCGTCTGCCCCGCCAGTCTGGCAGAACGGGCGATTGAAGCCATATCTGCTGCGGCTCGTACGGGGCGGATCGGTGACGGTAAGATCTTTGTGATGCCGGTTGATGATGTGGTACGGATTCGTACGGGAGAAAGAGGAGAAGACGCTATCTGATGTCAGGAAAAAGCAGAGAGCGCTGACCCTGACAGCAACGTTTCAGGACGTGTATTTGATAGTTTTCAGTCATGCCGGTATCTCCGGTTTGCAACAGATGGTTTAAAGTGAGGAAAGAATGGTTAAAAAGACAGCATCTTCCGGCGATGCAAAAGCCGCAGCAGTTAAGCGGGTTTTTGATCTTATTAAAGAGCATTCTGTAGAGCTGGTTGATCTGCGCTTCACAGATCCGCGCGGTAAATGGCACCACACAACACAGTATGTGACCACAATTGAAGATGAAACCTTTGTTGAAGGCTTCATGTTCGATGGCTCCTCTATCGCTGGCTGGAAAGCGATTAACGAGAGCGACATGGTTCTGCTGCCAGACCCTGAAACAGCTGTAATGGACCCGTTCTCAGCCCGTCCTCAGCTGATTCTGTTCTGCGATATTATCGAGCCATCAACCGGGCAGCCTTACAACCGTGACCCACGTTCAACAGCAAAGCTGGCTGAACAGTATCTGAAGGCTTCTGGCCTGGGTGATACCGCATTCTTCGGTCCTGAAGCAGAATTTTTCATTTTCGACAACGTGCTGTTTGGCACAGGCCCGAACTATGGTAAATTCCAGCTCGACAGCATTGAAGGTCCTGGCGCTTCTCTGAAAGAATATCCTGAAGGCAACATGGGTCATCGCCCTGGCCAGAAGGGTGGTTACTTCCCGGTTGCACCAGTTGACAGCGAAGCTGACCTGCGCGCTGAAATGCTCGCCACTATGGGTGAGATGGGTCTGCCGATTGAAAAGCATCACCACGAGGTTGCACAGTCTCAGCATGAGCTGGGCACGAAGTTCGACACGCTGGTGCGTTCTGCTGACTTCATGCAGATCTATAAATACTGTATCCACAATGTTGCTCAGTCTTATGGCAAAACAGCAACCTTCATGCCAAAGCCAATTTATGGCGATAATGGCTCAGGTATGCATGTTCACCAGTCTATCTGGAAAGACGGCAAGCCAACATTTGCTGGCAACGGTTATGCAGATCTTTCTGATACAGCCCTGTATTACATCGGCGGTATCATTAAGCATGCAAAAGCACTCAATGCTTTTACCAACCCGTCAACTAACTCTTACAAGCGTCTGATCCCAGGGTTTGAAGCTCCTGTGCTGCTGGCTTACTCAGCCCGCAACCGTTCAGCATCCTGCCGTATCCCATACGCAACCAACCCTAAAGCTAAGCGGGTTGAAGTGCGTTTCCCTGACCCGACAGCAAACCCATACCTCGCATTCTCTGCCATGCTGATGGCTGGTCTTGATGGTATCAAGAACAAAATTCACCCTGGTGATGCGATGGACAAAGATCTGTATGATCTGCCACCAGAAGAACTGAAGCAGATTCCAACAGTTGCAGGCTCTCTGCGTGAAGCTCTTGAAGCTCTGCAGGCTGATCATGAGTTCCTGCTGGCTGGTGGCGTGTTCACCAAAGACCAGATCGAAAGCTATATCAACATCAAGTGGGAAGATGTGTATCGCTTTGAACACACACCTCACCCTGTTGAGTTCGAAATGTACTACTCAGTCTGATTTTTATCAGAGTGATGAGCTAAAAGGCGCGCCCTCTGTTTCAGGGGGCGCGTTTTTTATTGATGGCCTTATGGTGCGGCGGTCTGAAATCTGAAAACAGTTGTCTGCTCATATTCCTGTCCGGGTAGCAGCGTCGTTGTCGGAAAGCTCGGATGATTGGGTGAATCAGGGTAATGCTGCGTTTCGAGTGCGACACCATCTGTCTGACGATATGCCCGTCCCGAAGGCCCGGCATAGGCACCATTGAGAGAGTTGCCGGTGTAAACCTGCATAGCGGGTTGTGTGGTCAGCACGGTCAGAGAACGGCCTGACTGTGGGTCACTGAGTATTGCGGCCTCGCGGAGTGTTTTGCCGTCATAGCCGTCGATAATCCAGTTATGATCATAGCCGCGCGCCTCTAGCATCTGCTGGTCGTTGCTGCGCAAAAAATCTCCGATGGCGTGCATTGCTCTGAAGTCAAAGGGTGTTTGCGCAACCGGACTGATTTGCCCGGTCGGAATACCGTTTGCATCAGTCGGGGTAAAAAGGCTGGCGTTAATTTTTAACCGGTGGTTTGCGACCGAGCCTGACCCTTCTCCGGCAAGATTAAAATAGCTGTGATTTGTCAGGTTAATAACTGTCGGTTTGTCAGTTGTGGCATGATAGTGAATGTGCAGCTGGTTATCATCATCCAGAATATACCGGACTTTGACCTGTAACTTGCCGGGAAAACCTTCTTCACCGTCAGCACTGGTCAGGGTGAGTTCTGCTCCTGTTGCCTGTTTCAGGCCAGAGAGTGGCTGCACATGCCAGAGCTTTTTATTAAAACCCGTATTGCCGCCGTGGAGTGTATTGGGCGGAAGGTTTATCGGCGTGTGATAGGTTTTACCTTCAAGCACAAACGTGCCCCGGGCAATACGGTTAGCATAGCGCCCTATCAGGGCACCAAAACATATATTGGCTTCGGCATCTTTTTTGCTGTACCCCTCAAGGTCTGAAAAGCCGAGAACCACGTTATCTGTTTTGCCGTTTTTGTCTGGTACTTTTATGGCGGTGATAATCCCCCCGTAAGAGATGAACTGTACTTCCATCCCGTTTTTGTTGTGCAGGGTATAAAGTTCAACAGTTTCACCTGATGGCAGAGCACCATAAGATTCTTTTTTTAGTGTTTGGGTCATGGCAGGCAGGGGAGATAAGAGACTGATCATTACAGACCCCGATATAAGAAGTTTTGTTGCTGTATAGTGCAGAATATTTTCTGATTTATCAGAAAATATGAAGCGGGGAATAAATGAAAAATATGTAAAAATACTTAAAAAATTTCTCGTCTTATTTGGAAAAGACAGATTATTTAATGGTGTGGAATATACCAGACCTCCCTTCGGATATGCTGATACTTTCTGAGAGAGTTTTCTTGACACGTCCATGATTCAGAGTCATCCTTTTCAGCCATCCCGGTGTGTTGTTAAAGAAGCCGGAAGATGGACGCCTGATCCCCTCAGACCGCCCATACGGGGGTGAAGGGGAGAGAGACGTAAATAATGTCTACTTTTGACTGAGGCTTGCCTCTTTTAGCGTTATGCTACCGGGAGAAAAAATACACCTGGTAGTAGAAACAGGGAGTTTTCAGGTCAGGGGAGTACTGGTTCGATGGTGTCTTCTGTTGTTAATGTTGGTCCTGAAAATAACTTATCAAGGTATTTTCAGGAAATTCGTAAATATCCTATCCTCTCCCCCGAAGAGGAACTTCGCCTGTCCTATCTCTGGAAAGATAAAGGGGACGTGAAGGCTGCACATAAACTTGTCACATCACATCTGCGGCTTGTTGCAAAAATTGCCATGGGTTACCGCGGGTATGGTTTGCCGATGAATGAGCTTATCAGTGAAGGCAATGTCGGTATGATGCAGGCCGTTAAACGGTTTGATCCCGACAAAGGCTTCCGTCTTGCAACTTATGCTATGTGGTGGATCAGAGCCGCTATTCAGGAATATATTCTGCACAGCTGGTCTCTGGTTAAAATGGGTACGACTGCGGCACAGAAAAAACTGTTCTTTAATCTCCGTCGCCTTAAAGGGCAGATGCAGGCAATTGAAGACGGTGATCTGCAGCCTGAGCAGGTTGATAAAATTGCTGCAACGCTTGGTGTGTCCGAGCAGGATGTTGTGAGCATGAACCGCCGTATGTCTGCACCTGACCACAGCCTGAATGCGCCGATGCGTGCGGATGAGGCCGGGGAGTGGCAGGACCGTCTAGTTGATGAGCAACATAACCAGGAAGAAGTTTACGCAGAGAATGAGGAGCTTTCAGGCCGAAAAGCTTTGCTGGCAACTGCTCTGGCAACGCTGAATGAGCGTGAACGGCATATTTTCAGCGAACGTCGCCTGAAAGATGAGCCGACAACGCTTGAAAATCTTGCCCTTGAATATTCGATTTCGCGTGAGCGTGTAAGGCAGATCGAGGTACGTGCTTTTGAAAAAGTACAGCTTGCAATGAAGAAAGAGGTTGAAGCCCGCCGTGAGCAGGAACAACAGCAGTAAGTAAAAGCAGGTTTTTTTCAAACGCCAGGATAAGGGAGGTTCAGCCTCCCTTTTTTGTTTGAGCTCAGGCTTCAGGCTAAAGCAACATCCTGAATAAAGAACGTGGCGTCCGTACGGTCGCGCCATGTTTCTGAGCGCAGATATCCGGCGATGTGCAGCAAAGGGCGGGTTGAATCTTCAAGAATTTCTGTCAGAGGGCTTTTATCAGCACGGAAGATAAGGGCTTTAAGCCGTCCCCCCTCTGTGCCACGCAAAAACAGGCGCAATGTGTTTTTATCCGCGCCGATACGATCTGATTTAGTAATATGTACGCCTGATAATGCAATCAGAGGCTCGGCATTGCCCGTGCCAAACGGAGCAAGCAGGGTCATTTGTTCGGCCAGCTCAACAGTTGCTCCGGCCGGAGAGAGCGTGATGTCCACTTCAAGGTCAACCGTTTCGGGCAGTGCTGCCGCTGTTGCGAGACGCTCTTCTAAAAAGGTATGAACCTGCGCCATATTCGCTTCAGGGAAAGAGAAGCCGGCTGCCATAGCGTGTCCGCCACCTGTTGTAAGCAAACCGCTCTGGCGGGCCGCTATGATGGCTGTGCCGAGGTCAATGCCAGGCACAGAACGACCTGAACCTTTAACAGCGCCATCATCCTGCACGGTACCAACCAGAACAGGGCGGTTAAACTGTTCTTTAATGCGCCCTGCGACAATGCCTGCAACGCCCGGGTGCCATGCTTTACTGGCAAGCAGAATAACGGAGTGACCTGCTTCACGCTGTTCAGTGGCCAGCTGCAGGGCATGGTCAAGAATATCTGCTTCAATGGTCTGACGGTTGCGGTTTACACCGTCCAGCCGTTCGGCCATGACACGTGCTTCGTGCGGGTCTTCACAGCGCAGCAGTTTTAAGCCAAGCGTGGCTTCAGCAATGCGCCCCCCTGCGTTAATACGTGGCCCCAGAGCAAACCCGCATGAAAACGCATCCGGCGCGCGGGTAACCCCGGCAACATCAAGTAAGGTAGCCAGACCAGTGCGTTGCCGGCGCGCCATAACTTTAAGGCCCTGTGCGACAAAAGCCCGGTTCAGGTCACGCAGGGGCATAACGTCGCATATGGTGGCCAGAGCCACCAGGTCAAGCTGGCGCATAAGGTCTGGCTCAGGGTGAGTTTTGAACCAGTCCGCTTCGCGGAGTTTCTTTTGTGTCGCGATGAGAGAGAGGAAAGCGAGTGCCGCGGCGCAAATATGCTTCAGGCCAGAGGCACAATCAGGACGGTTGGGGTTAACTGTTGCCAGAATGTCGGGAAGGGCATCCTCAGACTTATGATGGTCGAGAACAATAATATCAGCCCTGTCAGTAACCTGATTGAGAATATCAGCCGCTGCTGTGCCGCAGTCAGCGCAGATGATAAGCGTCGCACCCTGTTCAGCCAGTTTTTCAAGGGCTGGCACGTTAGGGCCATAGCCTTCGGTCATCCTGTCCGGGATATGGGTATGAACGGTGCAGCCCAGCTCTTCAAAAAAAGAGGCCAGAATAGCTGAAGAGCACGCACCATCTACGTCATAGTCACCAAATACGCCGATGGTTTCATGCTGCATGGCTGCCCTCGCCATGCGGGCTGCAGCGGGCTCCATATCCTGTAGCTTATTCAGGTCTGGCAGAGCCGTTTTAAGGCGGGGGGTAAGGAATAAACTCAGTGTTTCAGGTGTAAGCCCGCGTAAAGCAAGGAGACGCCCTATAATTTCGGGCAGGCCTGCCTGCCTGGCAATGCTGGCCCCCATACGTATGACATCAGGGTTATCTGCTCCCTGCCTGTAAAGCCATCTGCGTCCGGAGACGCTGTTTTCAACCCCCAGAACAGTATGATGCGCTGAGGGTGTCTGGTCTTTGGTCAGGCAGGGAGAGGTCATAACGTGTTAAGTATACTCTTTATAAAGAGGTGGGTTATTTAGGAAGCCAGGTTTTTGTATTGAAGTTGTGATGACCTTCAATAAACCGGATTGTACCCGATTTTGAGCGCATAACGAGCGAATGCGTTACAGCATGTGTTGTGTAGTGGCGAATGCCGCGCAGCAATGTGCCGGAAGTAACCCCGGTTGCTGAAAACAGAACCGACCCGGCTGCCATGTCATGCAGGCCAAGTTTACGGTCAGGGTTTTTACCCGGGTTCATTGTTCTGGCACGTTCGCGCTGTGCATCATCTTCAAATAAAAGACGGGCCTGCATCTGTCCGTTAGCACAGCGCAGGGCTGCCGCGGCCAGTACGCCTTCAGGGGCTCCGCCTGAGCCGGCATAGATATCAACCTGGCTTGTGTCCATACAGGTTGCAATAACTGCCGCAACATCACCATCGCTTAACAGGCGCACGCGTGCACCGGCCTCGCGGGTTTTTGCAATCAGCTCTTCGTGGCGTTCACGGTCAAGCGTGCACAGAACGATTTCTTCAATAGGTTTATTTTTAGCTTTTGCCAGGTTGCGCAGGTTGGCCGCGATAGAGGAGTCGAGGTCAACCACGCCTTCAGGCAGGTTTGAACCAACAGCAATTTTGTCCATATAGACATCAGGTGCGTGCAGGAAATTACCTTTTTCGGCCAGTGCCACAACCGTAATGGCATTGGGCATATCTTTGGCGCACAGGTTCGTACCCTCAAGCGGGTCAACGGCTATATCCATTGCCGGGCCACCTGAGCCGACTTTTTCACCAATGTAGAGCATTGGTGCTTCGTCCATTTCGCCTTCACCAATGACAACGGTGCCATCAATGGCTACCGTGTCAAAAGCGGTGCGCATACCCTCAACGGCAGCATCATCAGCTTCATTTTTTTTGCCGCGACCCGTCCAGTGAGACGAGGCAAGAGCTGCGGCTTCGGTAACGCGCACCAGTTCGAGTGCCAGGTTGCGGTCAGAAACAACAAACCTCTTAGCGTCCTGTGAGTCGGGCATAAAAATTCCTTCCTGATTATACAGAGGGTATCAGAGTTTAAGCCACTTAGTCAGTTTCGATACGAATGACGACAGGAGAGGCTGTCACAACGCTGAGAGCTTTGATGCGTGTAACAGCGTCCTGCATAGCGGCTTCAGATGTCTGATGAGTGACCAGAATCAAAGGCACATGAGGTGTTGTTTCGTTTCTGGCTGGAGTGGGTTGCAGCATACTGCGAAGTGAAACCCCACAGTCGCGTAGTACGGCGGAAACATCGGCAATAACGCCGGGGCGGTCTTCCACCAGCAGGCGCAGGTAGAAAGCCCCTTTGCCGGCTGAAAGTGGCAGCGCCTGAAGGGCAGGCTTGTCAGAATGTTCGACACCCCAGACAGAGACTGTCTTGCCGCGTGCAATATCAATCAGATCGGCGGTGACAGCGCTGGCTGTCGGGCCGGCACCGGCGCCGCGTCCTTCAATCATCAGGCGGCCGGCAAAGGCACTTTCTGTCACGACAGCGTTAAAAACACCGTCAACCTGAGCAATGGGAGCATCTTCCCTGACAAGACACGGTGTTACGCGGGCTTCAAGCCCGTCTTCACGCAGGCTGGCCAGCCCCAGCAGCTTGATGCGGTAGCCCAGCTTGCGTGCGAAATCGAGATCAGCTGAGCCAATCTGGCGAATGCCCTCAACGTGAAGGCTGTCAAAAATAACAGGCTGACCAAAGGCGAGACCTGCCAGAATAGCCAGCTTATGGGCAGCATCCCAGCCATCAACGTCTGTTGACGGGTCAGCCTCAGCGTAGCCCAGTTTTTGCGCATCAGTCAGAACGGTTGCAAAATCCTGCCCGGTTTCACGCATGACGGTCAGAATGTAGTTACAGGTGCCATTAAGGATACCGCCAATGCGTTCAAGGCGGTCAGCAGCAAGCCCCTCTCTGACAGTTTTAATGGCAGGGATACCACCCGCAACAGCAGCTTCGAAAAGCAGAGGTGCGGCATTGTCAGCGCTCAGTTTTGCCAGTGCCGGCCCATGTAGTGCGAGAAGCGCTTTATTGGCGGTAACAACAGGTTTGCCAGCTTTCAGCGCGGCTTCAACCAGTGTTCTGGCGGTGCCTTCAGCACCACCAATAAGCTCAACAATAACATCAACTTCAGCATCATTTACGAGGTCAGCTGCATTATCATACCAGCGCAGGGTATCAAGGCATATGCCGCGGTCCTGCTTGCGGTTGCGCGCACTGACAGCCACAACTTTTAAAGTCCGGCCGGCACGTGCACTGATCAGATCCGCATTAGCTTCAATCAGTTTAATGACGCCTGCGCCGACTGTGCCCAGCCCTGCAATACCAAGACGAAGAGGAGAAGAAGAAGAAGATAAAGCACTCACGACCTGGCGGGCTCCGGCTTGCTGGTGGAGGGAGAAGAAGGGGGTTGTTTTACACCATGTGCAGCAAGAAAGCCACGAATGGCCCGTGTTGCCTGGCGCAGGCGATGGGTGTTTTCGACCAGGCCAATTCTGACAAAGCCTTCACCATATTCACCAAAACCCAGGCCTGGCGCTACGGCAACGCCTGCTTCTTCAAGCAGAAGTTTAGAGAAGGCAACGCTTCCAAGATCACGGAATTTTTCGGGAATAGGCGCCCACGCGAACATTGATCCTTCCGGAGAGGGGACATCCCAGCCGGCAGCATGCAGGCCGCGAATCAGAACGTCGCGGCGTTCTTTATAAAGCGCACGAATTTCACTTACGCAGTCCTGGGGGCCGTTAAGAGCCGCGACAGCAGCAACCTGAATGGGGGTGAAGGCACCATAATCCAGGTAGGATTTGATGCGGGTCAGGGCCGCGACCAGGCGTTCATTCCCTGCAGCAAAGCCCATACGCCAGCCAGCCATAGAGTAGGTTTTGGAGAGCGAGGTAAATTCAACGGCGATATCTTTGGCGCCTGGTACAGCCAGAATCGAAGGAGGGACCAGATTGCCAAAATAGATCTCTGCGTAGGCCAGGTCAGAGAGAATATAAATCTCATGTTTTCTGGCAAACGCTACGAGTTCTTTATAAAAATCGAGGTCAGCCAGGTAAGCCGTCGGGTTTGACGGGAAATTTACAATCAGAGCTGTTGGTTTAGGCACTGAATGTCGCACGGCACGGTCAAGTGCGCTGAGCATGTTGTCGTCAGGTGTTGCCGGAATAGAGCGTACTGAGGCCCCTGCAATCATAAAGCCAAACTGATGAATGGGATATGACGGGTTCGGCACCAGAATAGTGTCACCAGGGCTGGTGATGGCTGACGCCAGATTAGCCAGCCCTTCTTTCGAACCCAGAGTTGCAATCACTTCGCGTTCAGGGTCGAGTTTGACATTAAAACGGCGTTCATAATAGCCGGCCAGTGCGCGGCGCAGGCCAGGAATGCCTTTACTGACCGAATAACGGTGCGAGCGGGCATCCTGCACTGTTTCGATCAGTTTTTTAACAATGTGAGGTGGGGTGGGGCTGTCAGGGTTACCCATGCCCAGATCGATAATATCTTCACCTCTGGCCCTGGCCGCCGCCTTCGCCTGGTTAACTGAGGCAAAAACATACGGGGGCAGGCGGCGGATACGATGGAATTCTTCGGTCATGGACGGCAAATATCCGAGGTGAGGATGCGGGCAGAGCCCGCCTGGTTACGAGACAGGTCATAGTAGTGGCAGAAACGGATGAGGCAACTCCCCTTAAGGGCTTCTTATATTACTTTTTACTATAGATTTGTTATGGCGAGACTGTGTTCATGGTGTGGTTGATACATGAGCACCGCTGCCAAAAGACTCAGCGCGAATATGAATAGCATTAGCAGGTACGTGCAAAGCTATAAGCTGGCTGGCTACACGCTGGGCCCGAAGCAGCCCGAGCTGGACAGCATCGGCCTGGTCACTGGCACTCAGCGAGATGGAGCTGCCGGATGCCCGGACATAGAACGGTCCCTGAGGGGTTTTGCCAACAAGCTTGATCAGCGCAGAATCCTGCCCGGCAGAAAGCTGGTCAGAGCCGGGCATAAAGTGCAGGGCTGTGCCTGTCGGGTCAGCCAGATCATAGTCCGGGGTTTTTTCGTCCGGTATCAGCGCATCTGAGGGAACATTAATCCCTGCTACAGAGGGTACCGCCGGAGGCGCTTCCGCAATCTGTGGCAGGTCGCTGTCAGCCACGGGCAGCGCCTGCGCCTTGCCTGTGACTTCAGGCATGGCAAGTTCTGCTTCCTGCTGTGGTGCCGCAGGGGCTTTGCTCTGGGGAGCTGATGTTTTTTTTGCCTCAGTTTGCGGCGGCGCGGTTGCGGCATCCATCACGGCACCATTTTGCCCTTCAGCCAGTGCCGGAGCCGTAGAGTTTTTAGAGGATGTCAGTCTGGCTGAGGGAGGAGGAGGGATGTCAGGTGTCAGTGTGCCATTGGCGGCTTCGGTGCGGTGTGTCAGGTTTTTGTCACGAATAAGCTGTTCGGTCAGCAGAGCACGCGCTTCAGGTGATGGCATGGGCGGGACAGTTGTCGGGACGAGACCAACATTTGGATAGGGCTCATTGGCTCCTGGCGGTGGTGGCCTTTGTGTTGCGATAATTCCCCCTCGCATTTTTTGTGTCCAGTCAAGGCTGTTATCCACAAAGTCCTTATGGTTGTTGCTGCACCCGTTCAGCAGCAGGCCACCCGCCGCGAAAAGCAGCTGCACCGGCAGTCTCGTTGCCTTGCAGGGTAAACAGGTCAGAACACTCTGTTTCAGATTTCTGAACTGCCGGGAACATACATTAGGCATGTGGGTGCAGATACTCCATTGTAAACACTGTCTGTGGCTATCCTAGCTGCTTCTCAGCCTGGTGGCGAGATCATCTGTGCAGGGAGTTTTCTTTTACGTTATTGCTGTCCTGTTACTTTTGCCACTTGGCACAGGCGCAGAGCAGGGGCAGGATGTAGCCATGACACATGATACAAATGATGCGGAGACAGGTATGACGGGTATTTTCTCCCGCGACATGATCAGACTTGATGATGAGGAGCCCGATGCTCCTGATACCCCTGAAACACCAGGCGGGTCTGAGAAAGAAACGCAGAAACCTCAGGCCGCAGAGCTTGAGGAAAAGTTATTTAAGCAGAGAAAAGTGCTTATTTTTGGCGGTATTAACGACAAAATAGCACGTGACGTAACTGGCAGATTGCTTGCGCTTGCAGGTGAGTCTGACAAGCCGATTGATGTTTATGTGAACTCTCCCGGAGGGCATGTAGAGAGCGGTGATACGATTCACGATATGATTCGTTTTGTCGATTCGGTGGCGCCGGTGAACATGATTGGCACAGGCTGGGTTGCTTCGGCTGGTGCCCTTATTTTTGCGGCCGGGCACAAAGACCGTCGTTTCTGTTTACCTAATACGCGCTTCCTGTTGCATCAGCCCATGGGCGGTGTAAGAGGCCCCGCAACTGATATTGATATCGAGGCACGCGAAATTATTAAAATGCGCGAGCGTCTTAACAGGTTGTTTGCGCGTGAAACCGGTCATTCTTACGAAAAAATTTCGAAAGATACAGACCGTAATTACTGGATGTCTGCACAGGAAGCGATTGATTATGGTCTGGTGACCAGAATTATTTCGAAATTGTCTGATATTCATTAAGTTCTGGCTTCGGTATGGCTTTTCTGATTCTCAGAATCAGAAAAGCCAGTAATTTACTACTCCCGGGCAGTTTTCTGGCTTTGCGGCGTTTTGCTCTGTGTTTTGTCAGAAAAGCCCTTAGCGAACGGGCGTTATATGATGAACTCTCTTTCTGATATTTATACAAAATTACCTGACAGAATTGATGATCTGCCAGTTCCTCCTGATTCAGCCGCTGTTGTCAAAGCAGATTATCAGGCCCGGCACTGGGTGAGCGCACATCGCGGACCTTTGGTTCCAGGTTCTGCTGAACACAAGCAGGCTATGGCGCAGATGTTTCGTGATACGTTTAATCCCTATAAGCCATCAGTCATTGACTGGCCGAAGCTTGACCCTGAAACACTCAGGCGTGTGACCTCTCTGCCTATCTGGGATATTGCTGTGCAGACTGAGGGGAAAGCACGGCTGCGTATGGCAGCTTATGCCAGTCTGGTTGATGATCCGGATATCAGAGATGCGATTTCGCGTAATGCCTGGGAAGAGAATCGTCATAAAGAAGTTCTGAGCAAACTTGTTGCGGCCTATAATATTCCTATGGCTCCGGAGCCGCCGTATATCGAGCCCAAAGATGCTGAGTGGGCATATATGGTCACAGGCTTCTCTGAGTGTGTGGACAGTTTTTTTGCTTTTGGGTTATTTGAACTGGCAAAGCGTTCAGCTTTTTTTCCACCGGAGCTGATTGAGACGTTTGAGCCGGTTATGCAGGAAGAATGCAGGCATATTTTATTATTTGCCAACTGGCTGGCCTGGTATCGTGCTGTTTTACCGTGGTACCGTCGTCCTTATTTCGAGCTTAAGGTTGTTGCGGTCTGGCTTTTCCTTATTTATGAGCGGTTAAGTCTGGTTAAAACGGTTGATGACAAGGGTGAAGTACACACACAGGATAATAATTTTACAGTTACCGGTACAAAAGAAATTTCCAGTATTGATCTGAATTTGCCTGATTTTATGGCGTTATGTATCGAGGAAGATGACCGTCGTTTTTCCGGTTATGACCCTCGTCTGCTACGCCCTAAAGCAGCTCCACGACTGGCAAAAGCGATTTGTACGGCAGGTCGTACATGGCAGTTTGTTCGTGGTATTGTAAGTGCTGTGCGCCATAAAGACCGGCCATAAAGTCTGTATGTCATGGCACTGCTGTTTTGCAGTGCCATGACATTGCTCTCCGGCTGGAAAAGAGAGCTAATCCTCAGAAACCGGGCGATGCCCCACATGCAGCGTTAAAATGACAGGTTTGTTCCTGCGGGTAACTGAAATCTGCACGTCCGTATTAGGCTGAGCTGCCGCAATGGCACGAATCAGGATGCGTGCTGAGCTGATACTGTCTTTGTTGATTTTTGTTATAATGTCACCGCGCAGCATGCCGCTTTTGGCAGCAGGTCCGTTTCTGTCGACCTCTACAACCTTTGCGCCATCACGTGAGGGAGTATCTTCAAGGGTTGCTCCCATCCATCCCCGGTCAATGTGACCATAGCGGCGCAGTGCCTCGACAACAGGGATGACTATTTCTGACGGAATGGAAAAGCCAATTCCTACCGACCCGCCTGTAGGTGACACAATGGCCGTATTAAGTGCAATGACCTGACCGGCCAGGTTGAATGTGGGACCACCTGAATTGCCAGGATTAATCGGGGCATCAAGCTGTAAAAAATCATCAAACGGGCCGGTGCCTATATCGCGCCCGCGTGCGGAAACAATGCCTGCTGTGACGGATGACCCCAGACCAAAAGGATTACCTGCAGCGAGAATCCAGTCTCCTACCTGTACCTGACGGCTATCGCCCCATTCCAGGTAAGGGAGGGTATGCTGTGTTTCAATTTTTATCACAGCGATATCTGTCAGTTTATCAATGCCGACGAGGCGTGCGGTATATTCATTACCGTTAAGCAGCGAGACGGTAATAGTGTCAGCATCATCAACAACGTGACCATTAGTGACGATTAACCCGCTTGGATCAAGGATGAACCCTGAGCCGGCTTCAAGAATATTATTGCCATGTTTGCGCATGCGTTCGCGCAGGCGGTGTTCAAGAGGTGTCCCTTTAATAGTGCTCGGTAATTTTTTTTGCGCGGAAGAGTCAGAGCCACGCGTCACGGCAATGTTGACAACTGCAGGCACAACTTTTTTGACAAGGGGAGCAAAAGAGCCTGTGCCAGGTGGCTGGACAATGGGCTGAGCCGGAGGGATGTAAGTCGGCTGTGCTCTGGCACGTAATGTGATCCAGCCTGCGCTGACGGCAAGGGTAGCAAGGCAAACTGCCGAACAGCGTAAGAAAAGCTTCATGATCTCAGTATCAGTTTTTTTAAAACAGTCATCTCAGCTCCATTTTTACAGCTGTCAGCGCAATGAACCAGCAAAACATCAAAACATGTGTTTTTTGGTTTGTCACTGTGACATTGCACAGACAGGTGAGCGCAGGTTCTTAGTATTATCTGCCTGAGCTTCGCTTTGCTTTTGGCTGTGCCGGGGCAAGGGCCGGGTTTTCTGGCCACTCATGTTTTGGGTAGCGGCCTCGCATATCGCGCCTCATGTCCAGCCAGCCATTTTGCCAGAAATTTTCCAGGTCAGCCGTAATAGCCTGTGGTCTGCCAGCGGGTGAAAGCAGCGCCAGACGAAGAGGAACGAGGCCTGACGCGAGTTGTGGGGTCGCTGTTGTGCCATAAAAAACCTGTGCTCTGGCTGAGGCCACAGGCACGGGCTGGGTATAATCAACGGCGGCGCTCCCGCCTGGAAATGTCAGCTGTACAGGCAGGTGCGTATCCAGCCAGCGGGTGCGTGCATAGCCCAGGTAAGTGCGCAGAAGCTGGGAGAGGTCCAGTTCTTTCAGAGCCGTTACTGAGGTTATATTATCCATCCAGGGGGCAAGCCACTCTTCCATCCCGGCAGCAAGAGCTTCTGTCGAAAAATCGGGCCATCCCTCTTCACTGGTGTTGTCTGCTGCGGGAAGGTTACGCGCCAGTTCAACGCGCGCCTGAAGCTGACGGGCGGCATCTGTCCAGCCAAGTGTTGTGTCTGGTGCTGCTTTAGCCTGTTGGAGAAGGAGAGTCGCAGCATTGGCGGTATCAACTTTTTCGGTGATATCTTTAAGGATCAGGCAGCCTATGCGCGTGCGTCTGCGGGCAAGAATAGCACCCGAAACAGGGTCAAGCGTGGTTTCAACCTGTTCTTTTGTGCGTGCCAGTAAAGCAGGTGGTAACGCGTCAGGGTCAAGCGGGGCAGCCAGACGAATTTCAGCCGATGTGCGCAAATGAAGACCTGCTACAGCCAGGAGTTTTTTTTCGGCCAGTGTGTCATCGCGCCGTAGTTTTGCATTGTTGCCACCTGACAGACGAAAGCTCCCGGCTTCTCCGCGTGAGAGGGCCACCCGGTCAGGAAAGCCAGCGGCCAGAAGAGCCGCGGGGTCACCTTGTGCTGCATGCCCGGGCCGAAGCCCCAGGCGGGTACGAAAACGATTTGCTGTTTGCCTGATCGCTGCGAGTGCTGCCCGGTCTGCCTGCGGGTGGTCATGGCCGGCAATCAGGTCAAGGCGCAGAGAAATATCTGAGAGTGCCGGCGTGGGAGGGCCACTACGGCCGCCTGTTACAGGGCGCAGGGGGTCACGCTCCTCCAGCAAAGCAGCAATATCGGCGGCAAGAGCCATCTCTTCTCTGGTTCTGGCGGCCAGCATCATTGCAGCCAGGCGCGGGTGCGTGCCCAGGCCAGCCATTTTGCGCCCCAGGCTGGTAATCGTTTTATCGTCATTGAGTGCACCAAGCAGCATAAGCAGCTGCGTTGCTGTTGCGACAGCACTGCCAGGAGGCGCATCAGGCAGGGGCAGGGCTGATGTCGTGTCGCCGGTTGTATCAGCCCACAATGTGGTGGAGAGGACAAAATCAGATAAATCAGATTCGAGAATTTCAGGACGGTCATGTTGAGGCAGTCCGCGCTCAGTTGCGGCTGTCCACAGGCGAATGGCAATGCCAGGCGCTTCACGGCCGGCACGGCCGGCACGTTGTCTGGCTGCTGCTTTTGAAATGCGCACAGTGGCGAGGCGTGACAGGCCAGCTCCGGCATCAAAGCGTGGGGCGCGGCGAAAGCCACCATCAATAACAACCCGCACACCCGGAACAGTCAGAGAGGTTTCAGCAATTGAGGTCGCAAGGATAACCCGTCTGGGGCCGCCTGGGTCAGGACGCAGCACGCGGTTTTGTTCAGCCGGAGGGAGCTCTCCATGCAGAGGTAATACAGCTGCTGCACAATTTTCGAGTAAAGCGGCTGTGCGTCGTATCTCTCCCTTTCCTGGTAAAAAGACGAGGATATTACCTTCAGTATCCGTGAGTGCCTGGCGGACCGCAGCTGCTGTGGCCGCCGGCAGGTCACGAATATGCGCAATATCACGTTTTGCATGCTGCACAGTAAGCGGAAAAATGCGCCCTTCACTGGTGATGACAGGAGCCTGCATCAGGGCTGTGAGCCGGTCTGTTTCAGCTGTGGCTGACATTGCAACAAGGCGCAGGTCAGGGCGCAGACTACGTTGCAGATCAAGGCAGAAAGCCAGAGCAAGGTCAGCTTCAAGGGAGCGTTCGTGTATTTCGTCGATGATGACGCAGGCAACCCCTTCAAGCATAGGGTCATTCAGTACCTGGCGTAAAAACAGCCCTTCCGTCAGCACTTCAATGCGTGTGCGGGCAGAGACTGCTGAATCGAGGCGCGTGCGATAGCCTGCAAAACCGCCGGCTTCCTCGCCCAGCAGGCTGGCAATGCGCTGGGCTGCAGCACGGGCTGCCAGCCTGCGGGGTTCGAGCATAATGATGCGGTCAGTTTCTTTGCGCCACGAAGCGCGGGCAAGCACGGGGGGAACAGTCGTGGTTTTACCGGCACCTGGCGGTGCGACCAGAATGGCTGATGTGCCCTGTTCCAGAGCATTATAAAGCTCTGGCAGAACCTCGCGTATGGGCAGGGTATCTGCCACAGAGAACAGGGAGGAAGAAGCTGCTGCTGACATAAGTCAGTTATGGCAGACCTGTCGGGAACTGCAATCTCCTGATGCTATATCAGAGGATTGCAGTGTTGTCTTTTGCTTCGGTTACCCGGGTAATTTCAGGGTATGAGGAGGGGGGGACATAACCTTTGACTGAGTTGCGGTGCTGTCAGAAGAGGAGTCTTCGCCTGCAGGGAAGACCGCATCAGGTTCCGCTGACTGTGATGGTGTTTTTGTGGCGGAAGGCTGAGCAGCACTGTAACCTGTTATTGTTACAGGAGCATTGTCTGAGCTGGTTGCAGAAGGAATAGCTGACGCCCCCGTGGTGGTAGATACTGTAGCAGCTGAAGAGGCTGACTGCTGTGGTACAGTAACGGCTGCACCTGGTGTGACAGATGAGTCCGTGGTTGCGGCTGGTGTGCTGCCTGGCTGGTCAAGGGACTGTGTTTGTACGGCTGAGTTGAGTGGTTTGCCGCCGCCATCGAGCATCCAGCTGGTCATTTTATGTTGCAGCTGATACTCCAGCTCAACATTCATATCCTGCATCATCTCTTTGGTCAGCGCATAGAGGTTAGCCGGTTTGTCTGCGTTGCCATCTGACAAATTTGGACGCATTTGCCGGGTTACCTGCATGTCTGAGCTGGCAACAGTGAGGCCTTCGGGGTTGAGAATGGTGAGGCGTGTATTCATCTGTCCGGCCAGGTTGCCGCCGGCATTATTCAGGATAGATGCGCGCGAGATAATAAATTGCGCAACATCACCATTCGTTCCTACAGCGGCCAGTCTGTCCTGTGCCATCTGGCGTAAAGCCTGCGCAGGAGGAACAGGGGAAGATGCGGCAATATTACCCTCAACCGGATTTTCTGTTGTCTGATCAAGAATATCAATGCGTGAAACATTGAGGTTGAGCCTGCTCAGATAAGAATAGTTCAGTGGGGTAAAAGCCTGTTCGGACTGCTTATCGTTTGCGCATCCTGACAGGAGCAGCACCGGAGAGGAAAGGATCGACATCGCTATTGACAGGCGGAGCAAACGGGAAAACGGCATCATGGCACGAACTTTCTTATAATCAGAATTCTGTCCAGGCTCGGGGTGTGTGTAAAAAATCGTTTCTTCACGACCCTGCCATTCATTGTGCAGCGGCAATCAGACTAACACAGATGGTGGCAGGGTAATGATGTCTTATCTGTCAGTCATTATCCTCTGAGCTGATGTCGTCTCGCTGAAAATGAAAGCTGATGTTACAAAATTCGCAGGTCATGGTAATCAGCCTGTCATCGAGCATCATGTGGTCGAGATCATCATCAGAAAAATTCTGTAAAATTTCTGTCAGCCGGGCACGAGAGCAGCGACATCCATAAGCCAGAGCACGTGGCTGACCGATCTGCAGCCCTTCTGCGTGGAATAATCTGAACAGAAGTTCTCTGGGGGGCAGTGCATCGTCCAGGAGTTCGCTGGCTTTAAGGGTCGATGCCAGAATGGTGGCTGTGTTCCAGCTGTCATCTGGTGTGTCGTCGGTTTCAATATGAATGCCACCGTCGTCAGCGAGCCGTTCAAGAATAAGCGCTCCGGTGCGCCATCCTGCATCAGTCAGCTCACAGTGCAGGCTGATCCAGCAGGCATGCTGCTCACTGGTTTTGAAGTAATGGCTGATCATATCAGTCAGGCTGTCGCCTGAGATATCGACAATACCCTGGTGACGTTCTGTTTCTGGCCCCTGATCAATCGTCAGTGCCAGGTAACCATCACCAGTCAGGTCGTAGTCAGATGGTTCTGGCTTTTCACTGAGCAGAGCAGTGACAGCCTCTTCATCCGCGCGAATATAAAAACGCAGCGCACCAGTGTTGGTACAGTCCGCGACCAGCAGGCTGACAGGACCATTGCCTTTGATTTGCAGAGAGAAAGAGCCCTGAAATTTAAGTGCAGAGGCAAGAGCTGCGACAACAGAGAGGGCTTTGCCGGCAAGGCGGGTAACAGCGGCATGGTGGTCATGGCGGGTTAGCATTACATCTGCCAGCACACCGGGGCGTACCAGCCTGCCACGAACCGGGCGCCCCTGAAGGTAGAAAGGGGTGACGCCGCCAGGCACAACCAGATCGGGCACATCGGGGCGCTGTCGATCAAGAAAAGCAGGGGTTTTCATAAAGAGCCTTAGTTCTTTTCGTTAAAGCGTTAGTCCTGACCCATTGAGAGCCAGTCGGCACCACCCATAGCCCAGGCAAGAATACCTTTTTGTGCATGAAGGCGGTTTTCGGCCTCATCAAATACAACAGAGTGTTTTCCTTCAAAAACATCCTGCGTGACTTCCTCGCCTATATGGGCAGGCAGGCAGTGCATAAAAAGGGCGTCAGGGGCAGCAAGGGCCATAAGCCTGGAATCAACGCGGTATGGTTCGAGTTTCAGAATGCGCGATGTCGCTTCGTCCTGCGAGTCAGACATGCTGATCCAGGTATCTGTGATAACGCAGTCGGCTCCGCGCACGGCATCCTGGGGGCTTTGCGTCCACTCAATTTTTCCGCCTTCGCGTGCAGCCCACTCAAGTGTGGGCTGGTGCGGCAGCATATCGGGTGGTGTGGCAGCGCGCAGAGTAAAACCGAAACGCACAGCACCTTCGATCAGTGAGGTCAGTACGTTATTGCCGTCACCTGTCCAGGCAAAAGTCCGTCCTTTTACCGGGCCGCGTTTTTCTTCAAAGGTCAGGATGTCAGCCAGAATCTGTACCGGATGAGAGGAGGGCGTGAGGCCGTTAATAACGGGCACCGAACTCCATTTTGCCAGGGCATGCAGAGACTCTGTTTTGCCCGTGCGCAGAACCAGTGAATCGACAAAGCGTGACAGCACCCGCCCTGTGTCAGCAATGGTTTCGCCTCGTCCAAGCTGCATTTCTGAGGGGCTGAGAATAACGGCATCACCCCCCAGCTGGCGGATGCCAACCTCGAAGGAGACACGCGTACGGGTAGAGGGTTTGGAAAGAATGATCCCCAGTGTCCGTCCCGCCAGTGGTGTGCGGGGATGCAGCGGAAAACGGCGGTTCTGCTGCATTTTTTTGATATCGCGGGCAACGTCAAGAATCTGACGCAGGGTTGTTGCGTCAATATCTTTCAGGTCGAGGAAATGCCGCAGAGTGGTATCAGATGAGGCAGACACAGCAGGAGATAAAACGTCAGACATTATACAGCCTCCGCAGCATTCTGGTTTACACTGAGCAGCTCAGCAGTTTTTTTAAGGCGGGAGACAGCCTCAAGACATTCATCTTCAGTCACCGTCAGTGGAGGAAGCAGGCGCAGCACATTGTCACCAGCCGTGACACAGAGCAGCCCGGCCTCAGTTGCGGCCTCAAGCACGTTACCTGCCGGTGGCACACAATGCAGGCCGATCAGCAGGCCACGTCCGCGGCGCGCATCGAAAACACCCGGATATTGGGTGATCAGCTCATCGAGTAATGTGTCGAGTAGTCTGGCCCGTGCACAGACCTGGTCCAGAAAGCCGGGTGCAAGCAGTATATCAAGCACGGCATTGGCTGCGGCACAGGCCAGAGGGCTGCCACCAAAAGTGGTGCCATGGGTGCCAAAAGTCATAGCTTTTGCGACAGTCTCGGTTGCCAGAACCGCACCGATCGGAAAGCCACCGCCAAGACCTTTAGCTGTTGACATCACATCTGGTAAGACACCGGCCCATTCATGAGCAAAGAGCCGGCCTGTGCGGCCAACACCCGTCTGCACTTCATCAAAAGCCAGCAGAACCCCGGTTTCATCACATAGTGCACGAAGCTGGCTTAAAAATTCGCCAGAGGCTGCCCTGATGCCGCTTTCGCCCTGGATGGGTTCAAGCATAATGGCGCAGGTGCGTGCGGTGAGTGCTTTTTTGACCGCTTCAATGTTGTTAAAAGGTACGTGAATAAAGTCAGGCACGGGTGTGCCAAAACCATCGAGATATTTTGGGTTGCCTGTTGCTGAAAGCATAGCAAGGGTACGGCCATGAAAAGCCCCGTCCATGCAGATAATTTCAGTGCGTTCGGGGTGGCCGGCAAGGGCCTGTGCACGGCGTGCAAATTTTACCATGCCCTCATTAGCTTCAGCCCCGGAGTTGCAGAAGAACACACTGTCAGCAAAGCTGTGTTCTGTCAGGCGCTGTGCCAGCTTTTCAGCCTGAGGAATGCGAAACAGGTTTGAGACATGCATAACCTTTGCAGCCTGCTGCTGAATAGCGTTAACCAGGTGAGGGTGTGCATGGCCGAGTGAGCAGGTTGCTATACCGGCGGCAAAGTCCAGGAATCGTCGCCCGTCAGTCGTGTACAGCCATGCGCCTTCGCCTTTTTCAAAGGCAAGATTGGCGCGGTTGTAGGTAGGGGTCAGAGCTGGAATCATGGAGAATATCTTTACATTACCGTCGTTAAAAGTTTCTGGACGCGTTCGGATGGAGGCACAAAAACAGAAAAGCCCGCTGCCTGTACGGAGCGGGTGATCTGTCATGCAACGCTATGATGGGCCAGCAAAAGGCGATAAGTCAAATATGTTACGTTAAAAAGTCTTGAAGAAAACGGGTTTCTGCCATCAGATGAAAAAGAATAACCGTGTATTTTATCGGGAGTGCAGGTGGTCTTTGTGACAATTCCTTCTGAATGCCCCCCACCGCCTGATCGCACACGATTGCGTGAGGTCGCTCTGGCGCATCTCGCGCGGTTTGCCGCGACACGCCATGACCTTGAGCTGGTTTTGTTCCGTCGTGTTGCCAGGTGGGAGCGTGCAGCCCTGAAAGCCGGAGCGGACCGGGATGATCTGACTGGTAAGAGTGAAGCTCTGCGCGACGTTATTAAAGAGGTCGCCGCTGACATGGTGCGGCTCGGTGCGGTTAATGATGAGGATTATGCGCGGGCGCGGGCGCGGCGGCTGGTCCGGTCCGGCCGCTCTGGTAAGGCTGTGCAGGCGCATCTGGCGTCTCACGGTGTGGATGCCCCGTTACGTGAGGCCGCTCTTGAAGGTGCTGTGGAAAGTTTTTCGGCCCAGGAAACAGAGCTTGCCGCAGCGCTTGTGCTGGCACGGAAAAGACGGCTTGGGCCTTTTGCCTCTTTGCCGCGCCTGAACAGCCGAGTTACCGCTCAGGCAGAAGATGACGGGCCTCAGGCTGAGCAGGCTATGCGTCATAAAGCATTCGGTGTTTTTGCGCGCTCGGGTTTTGGTCATGATGTGGCCCGGCGGGTGCTCGATATGGAAGCAGAGGAAGCTGAAGAATGGACCGAGCGTCTGCGTGCCGAGTCGTAAGGCAGAGCATTGTTTGTCTTGCTTTGCTGGTGCTCTCGGCCTGCGGGGGAGGGTGGAATGGCAGGCTTCAGTGTGCACCCTACGCACGTGAGCACTCTCAGGTAAGTTTGTTGCATGGTGATGCCGCAAGCTGGTGGTGGCAGGCGAAGGGGCGTTATGTCAGGTCGTCTGTGCCACAGCCGGGGGATGTGCTGGTGTTTCGCTCAACACGTCGCCTGCCGGCGGGGCATGTGTCTGTTGTGCGTAAAGTCAAAAATAGTCGCTGGATTATTGTCGACCACGCAAACTGGGAGCCCGGGCGGGTGACCCGTAATGCCCCTGTGCAGGATGTTTCGGCTGCGAATAACTGGACGAAAGTAAAGGTCTGGTGGGCGCCGATTGATGGGATGGGCAAAACTGTTTATCCTGCCTATGGCTTCATACAGCCCTAGGCAGGTAGAGATCTGTCGTGGCGTTGTGACAAAACAGATATAAATCATGTCGTGGGCTTGTCAGATCATCATCTGACACGTCATGTGCATGGCAGAATATTTTAAGGTAGTATAACCGCGCGCAGAGCTGGCGTGTGGTCAATGAGGGGCAGCAGAATGGGTAGTTTTAGCATCTGGCACTGGCTGATAGTTCTGGCTGTTGTTGTGGTGGTGTTTGGTGGCGGTGGTAAAATCAGCTCTCTTATGGGTGATTTTGCTAAGGGCCTTAAGTCATTTAAAAAACATATGGCTGACGATGAGCCCATGAACCAGGAGCCACCCGTTTCAGGCGGGCAAATTCCTTCTCCGCCACCGTCTGCCACAACTGAGCAGACCGCACAGCGTGAGAAAACACACTAAATCTGTTGCAGTGGCGGTCTGAATTTTTTCGTATTATACAAGGCCTCTGACGCGCCTGCATATCCGGCGTATTCAGAGAGAGGTTGAGCGGGCGTAATGACTGATTTTGCACATGCTGTCAGAGATATTCTTCAGGCAGGGCAGCGTATGGACAGCAGAGGCTGGGTGCCCGCTACAGCGGGTAACATCAGCCGCCGCCTTGAGGATGGTGCCATCGCGATAACCCGCTCGGGTGGGCACAAGGGCTTTTTGCAGGCTGATGGCGTTATCACTGTCGATATGCAGGGCAGGCCTCTGCGTCAGCAGGACGTGCCAAGCGCTGAAACATTGCTGCATTGCCAGATTTATCGCAACGACCCGACGGCGGGTGCTGTGCTGCATGGGCATTCAGTTGCCGCCACAGTTTTGTCTATGCTGAGTGCCGACCCTGCTCTGGTGCTTTCAGACTATGAAGTGCTCAAAGTGTTTGAAGGGCAGACAACCCACAAAACCAGCGTGTCGGTCCCTGTGTTTGAGAATGATCAGGATATTGCGCGTCTGGCCGGCGTTGTTGAGCCCTTTTTTGGTCGTATGTCTGCCGGGTATATTATTCGCGGGCACGGGGTCTATGTCTGGGGTAAAAATATGGCAACGGCTCTGGCACGCCTTGAAGGGCTCGAGTTTCTGCTGGCCTGTGAGCTTGAAAGAAGGAAACTGGCGCGATGAGCACTCTTACTATCTTTGAGGATACAGCACCCGGGCAGGCTGTTGTACAAACATCTGACCCTGCGCAGATAGCTGCGCTCCTTAAACCTTTTAATGTGCGTTTTGAGCGTTGGGAGGGGCCTGAAATTCCTCCGCGTGATGCTGATGAGGCCACAGTGCTTACAGCATACCGTCCGTTTCTTGATCGCCTTATGGGTGAAACAGGTGCCGGTTCGGCCGATGTTCTGCGGGTTAATGCACAAACGCCGAACTATGGGGCACTGCGCAAAAAATTCCTGTCAGAGCATACGCATAGCGAAGATGAAGTGCGTTTTTTTGTGCATGGCAGCGGTCATTTCGTTCTGCATATTGACGACCGGATTTATGATGTCGAATGCTGTCAGTCAGATCTGATCTCAGTGCCTGAAGGGTATAAGCACTGGTTTGATGGCGGCCCGGCTCCTGATTTTGTCACTCTGCGTATCTTTACGCACAAGGAAGGCTGGATTGCGGATTATACCGACACCGATCTGGCACAACGTTTTCTGGTGTATCCACAGTGAAATCTTCTGTTTCAGCTCCCCGCGTTGTTCTGCTCGACATTGAGGGGACAACAGCACCGGTGTCTTTTGTGCACCAGATTCTTTTTCCCTACGCCCGCGGGTGTCTGAAAGACTACCTTGATGAGCATGCTGATGATGCAGCCGTGCAGAAAATCGTCGCGGATGTCAGAAAAATTGCTCCTGATAAGTCACCGGCAGAGCAGCTGATCAGCTGGATTGATGAGGATGCAAAAGTTGCTCCGCTGAAAGAGCTGCAGGGTCTGATCTGGGCCAGAGGGTACCAGCAGGGTGAGCTGACAGCCCGCCTTTACCCTGATGTTGCGCCTGTGCTGCAAAAATGGTCTGAAAATGGTCTGACACTGGCTGTTTACTCCTCAGGTTCTGAAGCGGCTCAGAGGTTGATTTATGGCCATACAGAGCAGGGTGATCTGACACCGCTTTTCAGTCATTTTTTTGATCTCAGAGTGGGTGGTAAGAAAGAAGCTGACAGTTACCGGGCGATCGTGAAGGAAGCCGGCTGGCAGGCTGCTGATGTTTTGTTCCTTTCTGATGTAACTGCTGAGCTTGATGCCGCGGCTGAAGCCGGGCTGGAAGTGTGTCAGGTTGTGCGGCCTGAAGATGGTACAGTTGCCGGCACGTCGCACCCTGTCGCAGCCAGCCTGCCAGAGGCTGCCCGCCACTTTGCCCTGCCTGGTCAGGAGGGCGCGTAAGTATGACAGCACGGCTGCACAAAGACTGGAAATCAGTTCCGGATGAGGTGCGGGGATGTGCGGCAGCGCTGGGGAATTTTGATGGGGTGCATCGCGGCCATGCGCACCTTGTCCGGACATTGCATAGTGCCCGGCCTGATTTGCCTCTGGCCGTTGTTGCGTTTGAACCCCACCCGGGTGAGTTGTTCCGCCCGACTGAGCCACCCTTCCGGCTTACTTTGTCTGCTGAGCGGCTTGCAGCTTTGTCTGCTCTTGGTGTGAAGCATGTTTTCCAGATTCGCTTCGATGAAGCTTTTTCCCACATGCCGGCAGAACGTTTCGCTGAAGATGTTCTGAGCGAGGCTCTTGGGCTGAAGCATGTCGCCTGCGGGGCTGATTTTTGTTTCGGGTTCAAACGCTCAGGTAATGCCGAGTTTCTGGCAGAGCGGTGCGGCGAGCTGAATATGGGCTTTATAGCCGTTTCGGCCCTGACAGATGAAGCCGGCCCTTATTCCTCCACCCGTATTCGTAAACTTCTTAAAGCCGGTCAGCCTGAAAGAGCCGCTGAGGAGCTTGGACGTTTATGGTCGGTGCATGGTGTTGTGCAGCACGGTGCAAAGCGCGGGCGACTACTGGGTTTTCCGACCGCAAATATCGCGCTTGGTCGCCATCTTGAGCCTGCGCGCGGTGTTTATGCTGTCACAGTGCGCCTGACAAATGGTTCTGCTTATGCTGGTGTCGCCAATATTGGCATTCGTCCCACGATTGATGACGGGCTTGAAAGTCGCCTCGAAGTGCATTTATTTGACTATGAGGGCGATTTGTACGGTCAGGAAGTCTCGGTGGCATTGCACCGTATGCTGCGCCCTGAAAAACGGTTTGACGGCCTCGATGCGCTGAGGCAGCAGATCACCCGTGATGCAGACGAGGCCCGTCAGGTCATAGATCAGGAAAGAGGGAGCTTATGAAAAGGCTGCTTGGTATTCTGTTATATGTGATAGGGCTGCCGTTTCTCGGGGTTCTGCTCTGGTTTCTTGTCCCGCCCGAGCAGTATCTGAGAACGGTCGTTGCGGCATTTTTTACCTATATCGTGTCGATCTATTTGATAGATGATCTGCTTTTCAGGCAAAAAAACCATCGTATTTCCTGATTTTGACGTTTTTCGGGCCTTCTTTTGTGCGGCAGAGCGTTTTCTGCACTGTAATTGCTTGACCCGCAGGGCCTTCGTCAGGATAACCTGAAGAGATATGTGTGACGGCAGAGCCTGCCTGTCACGTTGTGTGCTGAACCCCAATAAGAGTGACGTCTGCCGTTCCATGTCTAAATCCAGCAGCGATACGGAAAAAACCTCTCCCGCCGATCTTTATCGCGATACGGTTTTTTTACCGCGTACTTCTTTCCCCATGCGAGGCAGTCTGCCTGTACGCGAGCCTGAGTGGCTGAAAAAATGGGAAGAAAACGGGCTGGATGATCAGATTAAAATACAGAGTGAAGGGCGTCAGCCTTTTACGCTGCATGATGGCCCTCCCTATGCAAACGGTCACCTGCATATTGGCCATGCGCTCAATAAAATTGGTAAAGATGTTATCAATCGTGCGCGTCGCATGTCGGGTTACGCTGTACGCTATATTCCAGGCTGGGACTGTCATGGCCTTCCGATCGAATGGAAGGTTGAAGAAGAGTACAGTAAGAGTAAGCGTAACAAAGAGAGTGTTCCGGTTCTTGAGTTCAGGGCAGAATGTCGCGCTTATGCCGCAAAATGGCTGAATGTGCAGATGGAGGAGTTCAAACGCCTGGGTGTTCAGGCGGAGTGGACGAATCGTTATGCAACGATGGACTTCTCTTCCGAGGCAGCCATTGTGCAGGAGATCGGCCGTTTTCTGCTGAATGGCGGGTTATATCGTGGTCTTCGCCCTGTCATGTGGAGCCCGGTTGAAAAAACTGCCCTGGCTGAAGCTGAAATCGAATATCGCGATCATAAATCGACAACTGTTTTGGTTGCTTTCCCTGTTGTCAGAGATCCGACCGCTGCTCAGGCGCTGCAGGATGTCTCTGTCGTTATCTGGACAACAACACCCTGGACCCTGCCAGCTAACCGTGCTCTGGCCTATGGCCCTGAGATCACCTATGTCGTTCTGCGTATTGACGAGACAGCTCCCGATGCGCTGCTGGCGCCCGGATCAAGGGTTCTGGTTGCTGAATCGCTGATAGGTGCTTTCTGTCGTGATGCGCACATCACAGCTCATCATGTGGTGTATACGCTGCCAGGCAGCGCGCTTGAGGGTGTTGTCTGTGCACATCCGCTGCGTGGCTCTGGCTATGAGTATGATGTGCCCATGCTGCCAGGCGACTTTGTAACGACCGATGCGGGTACCGGCCTCGTTCACATGGCTCCTTCACATGGTGAGGATGATTTCCGCCTTTGTCGTTCGTATGGCATTGAAGTGCCAGAAATTGTGCAGGATGACGGTCTTTATGCGCCATGGGTGCCTGGCTTTGCCGGTGTACATGTTTTTAAGGCTGCCGATGTCGTTTGTGCCGCACTGACTGACAGCATGCAGCAGAGAATAGCCCAAAAGCAGTCTCCTGCTGGTCTTGTTGCCCGTGGTGAGCTGGTTCACTCTTATCCGCATTCATGGCGTTCACGTGCTCCGGTCATTTATCGTGCAACACCTCAGTGGTTTATCCGGATGGATGGTGAGGGGGATCTGCGTGAGAAAGCTCTCAACGCGCTTGACGGTGTAAATTTTGTCCCGGCTCAGGCACGTAACCGACTGACCTCAATGGTGCGTAATCGTCCTGACTGGTGCATCAGCCGTCAGCGTGCCTGGGGTGTGCCTATTGCTGTATTTGTCGAAAAACGCTCAGGTGAGGTGTTGCGTGACCCGGCAGTGATGCAGCGCATTGTTGAGGCTTTTCGTGAAGAGGGGGCTGATGTCTGGTATAGTGCGCCGGCTTCGCGCTTCCTTGGAGCTGATCGTAACCCTGACGATTATGAGCAGGTGTTTGATATCGTCGATGTCTGGTTTGAAAGTGGTTCCACACATGCTTTCGTTCTTGGGCAGCCAGGCCTGACATTCCCGGCCGATGTTTATCTCGAAGGCTCAGATCAGCATCGTGGCTGGTTCCAGTCTTCTCTGCTTGAGAGCGTTGGTACCCGGGGTGTTTCACCTTTCAGAACGCTCGTGACAAACGGTTTTGTGCTTGATGAGCAGGGCCGTAAGATGTCAAAATCCCTGGGCAATGTTATTGCCCCGCAGGAGGTAAATGACAGTCTTGGTGCTGATATTCTGCGTCTGTGGGTGATGAACTCAGATACGCATGAAGATTTGCGTATCGGCAAAGAAATTCTCAAGCAGCAGGGGGAGCTGTACCGGCGTTTGCGCAACACTCTGCGCTGGGTGCTGGGTGCTCTCGAAGGGTTTGAGGCTGATGAGGCTGTGCCTTATAACGAACTGCCCGAACTTGAGCGCTGGGTGCTGCACAGACTGACTGACCTGGGCGGCCTGGTTAACAGCGCGGTAGAAACTCATCAGTGGGTTGGCGTTTATCCGGCTCTGCATGGTTTCTGCACGACCGACCTGTCAGCATTTTATTTCGATATTCGTAAAGATACGCTCTACTGTGATGCTCCTGATACGCTGACACGTCGCGCAACCCGCACGGTGCTTGATATTCTGCATCGTTGCCTGACCACGTGGCTTGCTCCAGTGCTGGTGTTTACAGCTGAGGAGGCCTGGACCGCTCGCTTTGGTGAGAGTTCAAGCGTGCATCTGCAGGCGTTCCCTGAGCTGCCCGCTGAGTGGAATAACCCTGAGCTTGATGAACGCTGGGTCAAACTGCGTGGTGTAAGACGTATTATTACAACCGAAATTGAAGATGCCCGCCGTAATGGTACAATCGGGTCTTCATTACAGGCGCAGGTTGAGCTGACCTTGTCAGAAGAGGAAGCCGGTCTGTTTGCCGGTGTTGACTGGTCTGAGCTGTGTATTGTTTCTCATGTTGATATCATGATCGACCCTCAGAGCAGCTCAGTTTATGTCGAGGGCTCTGAGGGTGGCCTGTTGCATGGTGCGCCTGTTGTACGTGCGGCTGAGGGTGAAAAATGTGTGCGTTGCTGGAAAGTACTGCCAGAGACAGGCTCTCGTCCTGACTACCCGGGGCTGTGCCTGCGCTGTGTGTCTGTGGTCGGCGCAACCTTAGCCCCTGATATGCAGGAGGGAGCGTGAGCAAACCTTTTTTGCTGCGCTCAGCGGGGCTGGGTCTGCTGGTTATGTTTCTGGTGCTTTCAGCTGACCAGCTAAGCAAATTCTGGATTCTCTACGGTCTTAACCTGCCAGAGAAAGGTTCGGTCTATGTTTTACCGTTCCTTAATTTCTCTATGGTGTGGAATCATGCCGTGACCTTTGGCCTGCTTGGCGGGGTTGCAGGGCCATTTGTTTTTTCTGCAGTAGCGCTGGCTGTGGTATGTGGTTTGCTGGTGTGGATGTTTAAAACATCCAGCCGCCTGATAGCGGTTTGTGTCGGAGCAATTATTGGCGGCGCGATAGGCAATGTGATTGACCGTCTGCGTTACGGGGCAGTGGTTGATTTTCTGCACGCTCACGCTTTTGGTCATTCATGGTACGTGTTTAATATTGCTGACTCAGCTATTGTCTGTGCAGTAGGCGTTTTGTTGTTGCATAATATGCGTGCAGGCAATAAGCCGCAGGCCACTTAAACAAGAAAACCAGTCTGTGGTGTGCTGACTGGTCTGAAAAGGGTAAAAGGCAAAAAATGTCACGCTGTGTTGTAGGACTGACTTCTTCTTTCTTGTTATGCGGGTTAACGCTGCTGTCTGGCTGCACAGGGTCTGAAGCTGCACGTGCCTTTGGTCTTGAGCGCAGTATGCCTGATGAATATACGGTGACAACACGCGCACCACTTTCTATGCCGCCCATGAACGAACTGGCCAGGCCTGTCAGTGGCGCTGAGCGCCCTCAGGATGAGAGCGAGCGCCTGCAGGCTCTTGAAACTTTGTCTCCTGATGTTGCTCTGCATGGTGAAAGTGGTGCTTCCAGCTCAGGGCAGACAATTCTGGTTCAGTCAGCAACAGCCGCATCTGATGCATCAGATGAAGGCGGGCTTGAGCCGAATGATTCAGGTTTTGTTGATCAGATCATGTTCTGGCACGGTGGTACAGCCGGCTCAGTCGTGGATGCTGACAAAGAAAATGATCGCCTGAAAAAGAATGCAGCTCTTGGTAAGCCTTTGACTTCAGGCGCAACCCCAACGAAACCGGCTAACAAAAAGAGCTGGTATCAGCCCTGGTAAGATGGCCGCCTGATCCGTGTCAGCTGACATAATACCAGAGGGGCCGGGTGCAGTGCCGCTCCGGCCCAGGCTGCGCCGCCTGCCAGAGGTGCTGGTCAACCGCATCGCGGCAGGTGAGGTGATTGAGAGGCCTGCAGCGGCCTTAAAAGAGCTGGTTGAAAATGCCATCGATTCGGGTGCGCTGCGTCTTGATATTCGTCTGGAAGGTGGCGGCACTGACCGGATAATTGTTACAGACGATGGCTGTGGCATGACCCCCGATGAGTTGCTGCTGGCTGTTGAACGGCACTGCACCTCAAAGCTTAATGATGAAACCCTCGTGCGCATTACAACGCTTGGGTTCCGTGGCGAAGCTCTTCCTTCTATTGGTGCTGCGGCGCGTCTGACCATTACGTCACGCACTGCGCAGGATAGTACCGCCTGGCGTATACATGTGGCCGGAGGTAAAATTACACCTCCTGAACCTGTAGCGGGTGTGCCGGGTACCAGCGTTGTTGTTGAAGACCTTTTTTTTGCAACACCGGCTCGTCGTAAATTTCTTAAAAGTGCCAGGGTAGAAGGTAATCACGCTGAGGCTGCTATTCGCCGGCTTGCGCTCTCAGTGCCGGGTACCGCTTTCCGTTTCACGATGGATGGGCGTGAACGGCTTGACCTGCCTGCGCAGGATATGGCCGCCCGTGCCTCAGCTGTGCTGGGCGTGCAGGATGCTGATGGTTTTCTAAATATTCATGGTGAGCGCGATGGAATGGTGCTGTCAGGTTTTGCCTGTGGCGCCTCTGTACATCGGGCAACAGGAGCCGGGCAGTTTATGCTGGTGAATAACCGGCCGGTTGTTGACCCTGTGCTGAAAACGGCTGTGAGTGTGGCATACCGCCGGGTTATGGAGGTGGGGCGGCACCCTGTACTGGTGCTGATGCTTGATATCCCGCCAGAAAAAGTTGATGTGAATGTTCATCCCGCTAAAACAGAGCTCCGTTTTGCTGATGAGGCTGCCGTCAGGTCACTGGTTATCGGCACGCTGAGCAGGGCATTAGAGGGAGGGGCAGGCTATGTCGGTGTCAGGCCCTCTTTATCGCCAGCCGGTCGTCCGGCTCGTATCTGGTATCCACCCGAGCAGACTGCTTTAGCGCAGGCTGCAACAGCGCCCTATCCGGCACAGAGCACCTTACATCGTCCTGCTGAAGGACGTCTGGCATTGCCTGACTCTCCTTCTGTCCGGGTTTTGCCTCCGCAGGAGCACAGATTTTCAGAGGGTGTCCGGGCACCGTTGCATCATCCCGAGCCTGTCACTGTTCATGTTGAGGATGAGACAGATTACCCTCTGGGTGGTGCTGTTGCGCAGGTTCTGGATACGTATGTGATTGCTGTTGCTTCTGATGGCGGCCTGGTGCTGGTTGACCAGCATGCAGCTCATGAGCGCCTGACCCATGAACGCATGCGTGAGCAGTTTCTGAGTGGTCAGGTAAAGGCGCAGCGTTTACTTGTGCCTGATGTCATTGATCTGCCACCTGCCCAGGTGGAGCTGCTTGTTGCCAGACAGGCTCTGCTCTCACAACTTGGTATAGAGCTTGAGGCCTTTGGTGCAGATGCTGTTCTGGTCAGAGGGTTGCCAGCTTTGCTGAATACCAGCGACTCGAGAGGTATTTTGCGTGATCTGGCAGAAGAGCTTGAGGCAGATGACAGCGGCAGACCTGATGAAATGCCTTCTCTGGATAGCAGGCTTGATGCTGTCATTGCCCGTATGGCCTGTCATGGCAGTATTCGGGCCGGTCGTCGCCTGACCCGTGAAGAGATGGATGCTTTGCTTCGTCAGATGGAGCAGACGCCCAGGGCAGGTACCTGCTCACATGGACGTCCGACATGGTTGAAATTTAGTAAAAAAGATCTCGAAAAGCTTTTTGGCCGCAGGTAGTGTTTCAGAGTATTTTATAAAAATTCCTGCAGGTCGGCTGAATGTGAACACTATTTCTCTGGCCGGCTGCAAGAAAAGGGAGCACAATAGAGCTTACTTATTTAGTGTAACCCGGATGGTGAGAACGCCGTGTACTCCAGCCTGCTTTCCATAATCACGTATCTTCCTTTAGCCGGCGTCCTGCTGGTCATTCTTATGGGAAGAGGCAATACCAAACAACTGGCAGCCAAATGGGTTGGGTTCGCAACCAGCCTTGCTGTCCTCGTCCTGAGCGTTATGTTGTGGTGTGGGTTCGACCCTAAAACACCCGGGCTCCAGTTTGAGCAGCGTCTGGGCTGGATGACAGATTATGGTATGTCCTACCATACCGGCCTTGATGGTATTTCCCTGGTCTTTATCCTGCTGACAGCTGTGGTGACACCGCTGACACTCATGGTGAGCTGGAATTCTGTCAAAACGCAGATCAGCACCTTTACTGTGACAGTCCTTTTGCTTGAAACAGCTCTGTTTGGCCTGTTTTCAGCGCAGGATCTCATTCTGTTTTATATTTTCTATGAAGCAACGCTTATCCCAGCCAGTCTTATGATTGGTGTCTGGGGTGGTCGCCGCAGAATCTGGGCCTCTTTGCAGTTCTTTCTGTTCACTTTTGGTGGCTCGCTGTTCATGCTGCTTGCACTGGTCGCAATGTGGCTGAAAACCGGGACGACTGATATACAGGCTCTGATGAACGCAGGGTTCTCGCATCAGGTTCAGGGCTGGCTGCTGCTTGCTTTCATTCTTGCTTTTGGTGTGAAACTCCCGCTGTTTCCGCTGCATGCCTGGCTGCCTGATGCGTATACCGAGGCACCGGCTCCTGCGTCTGCTATGCTGTCGGGCATTTTGTCTAAGGCCGGTGCTTATGGGTTGCTGCGCTTTGGTATCCTGATGTTCCCTGAAGCAGCCCATGCCTTCGCTCCTTACGTTCTTGCGCTGGGCGTTGTGGCGATCATTTATGCGGCCTATATTGCCTTTGCACAGACCGATATGAAGCGGGTTATCGCATATTCCTCATTCTCTCATATGGGTATGATTGCTGTTGGTCTGTTCACGCTGACCGCAGAGGGGATTGATGGTGCTATTCTGCAAATGCTCTCACATGGTATCGTGATCGCTGCATTGTTCTTTTGTGTGTCAGTTATTGCCGTAAGAGCCGGGACCAGAGAGATCGGGCAGCTTGGTGGTGTTGCGCGACAGATGCCTCTGCTGGCGACATTTGCCATGCTTTTCACAATGGCGAATGTTGGTCTGCCAGGCACGAGCTCTTTTGCCGGTGAGTTGCTGGTGATTATGGGTGCAGTACATGTGTCTTTGTGGGTCGCCTTACTGGCAGGCACCACCATGATCATGGGCGCTGTCTATATGCTTTATCTATACAAAGGCGTGTTGTTTGGCACAGTCAGAGAAACCACAAGTGCCCTGCGTGACCTGACGATGACAGAGGTTGCTGTGCTTGCTCCTCTGGCTGTTATTATTTTGTGGATGGGCATTTACCCCGGTACTTTTACCCGTCTTTTCGATCCGGTCGTGACGCAGAGTGTACAGGCTGAACTTATGAACAGAGCCGCTGCTGATCATACCGCGATGTTGCAGGCCCCACATGAGCATGCCGTTTACCGGTAAGGCCTGTAAAAGTTTTGCTGATGATAAAAGCCAGACCTGAGTGTCTGGCTTTTTTTATGTGTGAGATGATGAAGCGGGCCGGTCTTTTTTCTCAGGCATGATCACGGTGCCAGCCGAAGCTGCTGCGACCAGGAGAATACCGCAAAAACGTAAAAGCTCGAGATGCTCATGCAGGATGAGAACCCCGGCGAGCACAGCACAGACAGGTTCAAGGCTATAGAAAATGCCCAGCTCACGTGCTGAGAGCGTGTGCATGGCACGCATCTCCAGTGCATAAGGTATCGCAGAAGAGCAGAGTGCAACTATAAAGCCCAGTGCCAGCAGAGAGGGGTGTGATGAGCCTGTAATAAGTGCGGGTACAAAGCAGGGAAAGAAAAGACTGATGCCGCCGCAAAGCTGCCCCAGGGCGCAGGCATGACCGGGTGCCATTTTACCAATCAGCCGTTTGCCAAAGACAACGTAAAATGCCCAGCAGGTGGCTGCCCCAAGCGCAAAAAGAACACCAAGTGTATCGGGGGAGGTCGTATGCGATGGCCTGAGTAAGAGAACCAGGCCTGTAACAGTCAGCAAAAGCCATCCGACATCTGCCAGACGCTGTGAGTGAAGGAAGGCCAGGAAAAGCGGGCCGGTAAATTCGATAGCAACCGTCATGCCCAGAGGGATGCGCTGAAGCGCCAGGTAGAAAAACACATTCATCAGGGCGGTGACCAGACCATACGGCATGGCCATACGCAGGGTTTTCCACGACAATATAGTCCAGCTGCGAAAAAATATGACCAGGATCACGGCAGCAAAGCAGGCACGTAAGCCAACCATGCCGGTTGCACCGAAAATGGGAAACATAGTTTTAGCAGCAGATGAGCCAAATTGCAGGGAGATCATTCCCCCCAGTAACTGCATAACAGCGGTTGTGCGTTCTTTGGTTGTTGTCTGCTTGTGGTCAGTGCTCATGTATACCGCACAGGATGTGCAGAGACAGAAAAGGTCAGGGCAGGCATAGGCTCAGACATCCAGAAGTTCATCAGCTGATGAGGCATGCTCCTGAATGAACGCAAAACGCAGCTCAGGTTTTCGCCCCATCAGGCTTTCAACGCGTTCACGTGTCAGGAGTCTGTCTTCAGCGGGGATAACTACGCGTAGCAGAGTGCGCTTACGTGGGTCCATAGTTGTTTCTTTAAGGTCAGCGGGTGGCATTTCTCCGAGCCCTTTAAAACGAGAGACGTCTACTTTGCCACGTGACTTAAAGACGGTTTTAAGTTTCTTTTCTCGGTCATCGTCATCCATTGCGTAGACGGTGCGTGTGCCCTGTGTCAGCCGGTAGAGAGGAGGCTGCGCCAGGTAGAGATGACCGCCCTGAATAATTTCTGGCAGCTCGCGGTAAAAGAAGGTCATCAGCAGCGAGGCTATGTGTGCACCGTCTACGTCAGCATCGGTCATGATAATAACACGGCCATAGCGCAGTTTTGTAATATCGCAGCGGTCGCCTGATCCACAGCCCAGAGCTTCAATCAGGTCACGTAGTTCCTGGTTCGCCCGAAGTTTTTCAGTCGTTGCGCTGGCGACGTTAAGAATTTTACCTCTGAGCGGCAGAATAGCCTGGGTTTCACGGTTACGGGCCTGTTTAGCTGATCCACCAGCGGAGTCGCCTTCAACCAGAAAAATTTCAGTATCCTGCGCCTGTTCCCTGGTGCAGTCAGTCAGCTTGCCTGGCAGGCGCAGGCGGCGCGTAGCACTTTTACGGGGTGTATCTTTTTGTTCACGCCGCCGAAGGCGCTCCTCCGCACGGTCAATAACAAATGCCAGAAGCGCATCAGCCTGAGGCGGGTTTTGTGCCAGCCAGTGATCAAAACGGTCACGCAGGGCCGTTTCAACCAGTTTACTGGCTTCGGGTGATGTCAGTTTTTCTTTGGTCTGGCCCTGAAACTGCGGGTCACGGATAAATACCGAGAGCTTTGCCGCAATGGCGCCAAGAATATCTTCAGCCGTAATGGCCGAAGCTTTTTTTGTTGAACGCTGATCACCCCAGGTGCGAAGACCTTTGACCAGAGCATTACGAAAACCAGTTTCGTGTGTGCCGCCCTGTGATGTCGGGATCGTATTACAGTAGGAGGCCAGAGCGGCTGTACCGCTGTCGAGAAAAGCAACAGCCCACTCGACTCGTCCGTTATCCTGACCGTCATGTGTGGGGGGGAGGGAGGCTACATCTGTCCATAAGGGGGTGAGCAGCGCCGGGTTGGTTCCCAGCTCGTCTGTCAGGCTGTCTGCCAGCCCACCTGGAAAGTGTAATACGGCTTCAGCAGGTGTCTCGTCCCCAGATTTTAGTAACGAGGGGTCGCATGTCCAGCGAATAGTCACCCCACGAAACAAAAATGCTTTTGAACGGCAGAGTTTATAAAGGCGGGCCGGCGAGAAGTGATGTGTACCAAAAATTTGTGTGTCAGGTACAAAAGCGATCTGCGTACCACGACGGTTTTGTGTAACGCCGGCCTTCTCCAGTGGCGTCACGGGTATGCCGCGTTCGTAGCCTTGCTGCCAGATGGTGCGGTCGCGGGCTATTTCGACATCCATCCGTGATGACAATGCATTGACGACGGACGAACCTACACCATGAAGACCGCCTGATGTGGCATAGGCCTTACCGGAGAATTTGCCACCGGCGTGCAGTGTTGTGAGAATAACCTCAAGAGCTGAGCGGTCAGGAAAGCGAGGGTGTGCATCAACGGGGATGCCACGGCCATTATCGCGAATAACCAGTCTGTCACCTGGTTCCAGTGTGACATCAATAGTGGAGGCATGCCCGGCAACGGCTTCATCCATTGCGTTATCAAGCACTTCTGCCGCCAAGTGATGCAGGGCGGTTTCATCTGTGCCGCCAATATACATGCCAGGTCTGCGGCGGACTGGTTCAAGCCCTTCAAGAACTTCAATCGCATCAGCATTATAATCTGCTGTTTTGCCCGCATTATCTGTTCCGGTTGCCGTGGCAGGTGCTTTGCCTGTCGGCTTGCGGGGGGGACGGGGAAGTCCGGAAAACAGGTCACTCATGGTCGGGGTCTGTCCAGCATTAATAACGTAGGGTGTCAGGTCGGGGGAGTATAAGGTGAATGTTCGGGAACAAAAAGTGAACTGAAATAAATTTTCACTATAATCAGAATGTTTCTGACAAAAATGCATTTCCCAGGGGAGGGTAATGCAAGTCACCAAGCCTCCGGTGCTCTGTAATTATGAGACCGAAGGCTGTGGGTACAGATCTTATTTTTTAGCAGTACGGGTTGCGCGGCGAACCGGGCGTTTACCTTTGGTTGAGGCAGGTGCTGCACAGGTTTCGAAAGATGCTGGCTGTGTGATATCTTTTGCATCTGTATAGGCAGCGAGGTCGGCTGCGCTGCTCAGAGCATTGACTTCGTCAAACATGGGAACGCGCTGCATGCAGAAGATTGTACCCGCTGACAGACCTTTTTCTGACTGAACATTGGCCAGCTGTGTAATATAATCGTCATGCTGGCGCTGTGCGTTGCGACCATAGGTCGCGCGGAAATAGGTGTTCAGCTTTTTTTCTTCTTCCAGCAGGTTACCGCGGAATTTTGCAACAAATGAGTTGTATTTATCCTGAGCACTGCAGGAGAGTGCTGTAACCATCAGCTCACTTTTCAGGGCCTGGACGTTAAATGCTTCATGAGCAGGAGAGTGCCCGCAGGCGTTTGCAGCAAAACTGCTGCCAGAGCTGTGCAGAATGCCAGCTGTAAGAGCACAGGCAGCCAGGAGACGGGAAAAACGAGACATATGGTTCCTCCGGTATATACTGGAACCAGCATTTCTGTCGTGTCTGACAGGGGATGCACAGATCTGTTTCAGCATACAAATGGTTTTTTTAAAAATTTCAGGTGACGCGGAATAGCGCATTTAGTCGGGGAACATACAGATGTTTTAACTCTATTTCTATGGTGTTTGGTGCGCATTGTAAGTTTTTTTTAAAGTAACCCATTTATAGCTGTCAGGGAAAAACAGAACGAAAACAGAGAACAGCTATGACTAAATTATGTCATAAATAACAAAAACAGCCAGTTTCATACTGGTAGTGCTTTTTTAAGCTCTTTCTTCCTGGCTCCGGATGTTCTAAGTGCAGAGGTCATAATAGTTATGTATTCTGTAATTGGACTGGCAATCATTTGAAGCGTTATGTCAGGATGGTTGCGGCTGCATTTTTAACAACTGATAAAAAATTAAGTGGAGTTGACGAGTGCGCTTGCGAGAATTTGCTGTGCTGGCAGTGTCGGGTACTATGCTTGCCGGTTGTGCGACGACCACGGGTTCTGTTTCTGCGCCTGCCGGGTCTCCTAATCCGTTCGGGTATCTGAAAACATCAGCTGTGTGTACGACAACGCCAGTAACGGCTGGTGCTGATGGTCAGCTCTCAACGACCATGACGGTGCGCTCTGATGACGGGCTGTGTGAACTGAAAGTCTCCCAGCCAGGTGGTGGTGCTTACGCCTCTTTTGGTGTTGATCCTGTGCCAGAACACGGTAAAGCGCTGATCTATGATCTGGATAGCGATACACATATCACCTACACTCCGACTCTGGGTTATGCCGGTACAGACGAATTTGTTGTCACTCTTATTCCGACAGCAGGTGGCGCCCGCCAGCATCTGAAAGTTTCAGTGAAAGTTGATGCGACAGGTGTCGTCGCAGCTAAGCCGGTAGTTCCGGCCCAGGCAGAGAAAGCACCGGTTAAAGCAAAAGCTCCTGTGCGCCGTCGTGCACCGGTTAAGAAATAAATCAGGTAAAATTAACCGGCTTCCTTATTCTCAGGTCTGAGGAAGCCGGGCCTTTTGCGTTTTATTGTGAAAACAGGGTGCAGGCCTTAGTTTTCAGATGGAAAAAGTAATAGGCTCATTTAAAGGCCGCTTGAGCCCTGCGCTTTCGGTCTTTTTAACCAGATCATCAAGGCTGGTTTTTTTCATTTGTGCCGTGACTTCTTTATCAAGCTGTTTCCAGGTCGGGTCTATGACCTTTGCAAAGAGCGGACCCTGTGGGCCATCTTCATGACCTGGTTCATCCTGAGTGACGGCTGCAATGATATCAACCAGTGAGATATCACGCCGGGGACGACCGAGTCTGTAGCCGCCGCGTGGTCCGCGTATGCTTTCAAGCAATCCTGTACGGGAGAGGGACTGTAGCAAAGGCTCAATTCCTCTGCGGGCCAGGCTTGAGCGCTCGGCAATATCAGCCGCACTCACAGTGCCGGAACGGCCGGCGTAAAAAGCCACATCCAGCATAATCAGAATTGCTGTTATGGCCCGGTCTCGGCGCAAAATCATGTTCCGGTATCCTTCCACTGTAAAAAAGGAAATAAAATGTTAAAAGCTGCTCTAACCCCCCTATAGCAGGGGATGCTCTGTTTATCTACGAACTTATTTCGTATTATATTCATTAGAACAGGTTTATTCAGGCAACAATAATAAGGCAGTGATATGAGCGTTTCCGATCTTGATGCCGCAAAATATGGTTTTGCAGCTCCTCGTGGCCGGGTTTACGAGTCTATTGTTGATGTTACGGGCGGAACACCACTGGTCGCTGTTCCGCATCTGACAAAAGAGGACGAACTTCAGGCGCGTCTTCTTCTCAAGCTCGAGTTTTTCAATCCTCTTGGCTCCGTTAAGGATCGTATCGGGGCAGCTATGATACTCGCGGCAGAGAAAGAAGGGCGCATCAGCCCTGGACGGACGGTTCTTGTCGAGCCGACATCAGGCAATACCGGTATTTCTCTGGCTTTTGTTGCAGCTGCGCGTGGTTACCGCCTGGTGGTAACCATGCCGGAGGGAGCATCCATCGAGCGCCGCCGCATGTTGCGCCTTATGGATGCTCAGGTTGAACTGACCCCCTCACGTTTAGGCATGGCGGGCGCTATAGCGCGTGCTCATGAAATTATTGAGGAAATGCCGGATGCCTGGATGCCCGGGCAGTTTGATAACCCGGTTAACCCGCATATTCATGCTCTCACAACAGCTGAGGAGATCTGGGCAGATACCGATGGTGCGGTAGATGTTGTGGTGGCTGGTGTAGGTACCGGAGGTACTGCTACAGGTATCGCAGAATGCCTGAAACCACGTAAAAAAGGTCTTCAGGTTTTTGGTGTTGAGCCCACAGAAAGCGCTATCCTGAATGGGGATGAGCCCGGACCTCACGGTATTCAGGGCATTGGCCCTGGTTTTTGTCCTGCAACGCTGCATACAAAGTCGCTTGATGGTGTGCTGACAACTTCAGAGCGTGAGGCAATTGCGGCAGCCCGGCGCTGTGCCCGTCTTGATGGCATTCCTGTTGGTATTTCCTCTGGTGCAAGTCTGCATGCTGCTTTGCAGCTTGCGAAAAAAGATGAGTACAAAGGCAAAACAATCGTTGCTATTGCACCCTCTTTCGCAGAGCGTTATCTCTCAACGTCTTTGTTTAACGGGCTCTGAAAATATTATACAGGCCTCAGCTCTGTTCAGGGCAGAGGCCTGGTCTGGTAGAGAGAGATTCTCAGGCCACCATGAGGAACCGGAGCCGTTACCGGCAAAAATGGCAGAGCTGTTGCATGCGCCAGGCTGGATTCGCTGGTGATTATAGCGACACGCCATCCTGAAAAGCGGGCTTTCATCGTGTTGCCAAAAGCCCGGTACAATGCGGCCAGCTGTGCCTTGTCACCCAGCCTTGTGCCATAAGGCGGGTTACAGATTACCAGGCCAGGAGCCTCTCCCTCAGGTGGAGAGATCTCGCTCACAGGCTGGCAGGCAAAGGCTGTATAGCTGTCAACGCCAGCTCTTTTTGCATTAGCCTCACTCATGACAATGGCACCCGCATCCCGGTCGCTGCCATAAAAACGGCAGGAAGGAAGACGTGCGCTTTTAACAGCGCGCATTTTCTCCCAGGCCTCTTTGTCAAAAGGCACGAGCTGTTCGAAGGCAAAATGTCGTGCGCGTCCCGGGTTCAGGCGTGCGGCAATTTCTGCTGCTTCGATTATAAAAGTGCCGGACCCACACATCGGGTCAAATACCGGTTCAGCACCGGTGTAGCCGCATTGCATCAGGAAAAGAGAAGCCAGTGTTTCGCGTAGCGGAGCACGATTTACAGCTTCTTTTGATCCCCGACGATGTAAAAGCTCTCCTGATGTATCTATACTTATCGTGCAGATATCGTCCTCAATACGGGCTTTTACGGTAATTTCTGCGGTTTCGGCGCCGGGAGCTCCCATACTTGCTGTGATAGCCCGTGCAATACGCTCACTGGCAGCACCAGCATGATAAATGCGCGATCTTGCGCAGGTCGCCTCAACACGGAAAGGTTTGTCAGCAGGAAGTAGCTTCCCCCACTCGAAGGTTTGCGCTCTGCGTTCAAGCTGGCTCAGATGACGTGCAGGAAAAGACAGCACACGAGCCAGTATTTTACTGGTCCCTCTGATCCATAAATTCGCACGCCACACCTCTGGCCAGCCACCTTTTATAGTGACGCCACCGGGCACAATGCGTGCCTGTTTAAAACCTTTAAGGCGCACTTCATTGCACAACACCGGCTCGAGCCCTGGTGTTGTGGCAAGAAAAATATCAAACTCTGAAGGGTATGTCATAAAATTCCGTTGCGCCTAACGGAGCAGGATCTCAACCCGACGATTCTGAGGTTCCCTTGTGTTCGGGCCTGTATGAACGAGAGGGTCTGCCTGACCATAGCCGTGGACATCAATTGTAGCGCCAGGTACGCCATCGCGCATCAGTTCAGCTTTGACTGCATTTGCACGACGGATGGAGAGAGCCATGTTGTACTCTGCTCCGCGTTTCTGGCCCGGGAAAGCAGATGAATTATCCGTATAACCAGAAACCACAATCCGGGTCAGGCTGGTATGAGTAGAGGCCTGCGCGGCAGTAGAAACGATTGAACGTGCTTTATCAGTCAGAGTTGCCCGATCCCAGTCAAAAAAGATCAGGTAGCTACGGGTTGCCTGAGGTGCCGGTGCAGCAGGAGTCGCCTCTTCCGGCGGAGGTGGTGGTGGCGGTGCAGGGTTAAATTCATACCGCAGCCCGAGCATCAGTGAGTGATTGAAGTCGGTTTTGGTGTCCCTGTTGCCTGTAGCCAGACTATAAGCCTTGGTCTGATCGGCTCCTACTGTTCCGATAGAAACAGCATGGTGCGATTGCGGACCCAGCATAGTCCAGAAACGATATTCAGCTGTGAGGGAAAGTCCCACAACCCAGGGTGACGGGAAGGACAGACCGAACATGCCCTGATAAGCAAAATTACCAAAGGTACCGCCAATACCCTGACGGAACTGGTTCCCTGGTGCTGTCACTGAGGTGCGCATGTTGGTCCAGCCATAGCCGATACCGGCACCAAAATATGGGAAAATCCAGGGACGGCCGACATCCATGTCAAAGAAAGCATTGGCCATCACGCCATAGGTCTGTCTGCGCCCGCCGGCTTTGCTGCTGACAGCACTCGATATGAATTTTTCATAAGCCATGCTGCGATAGTCGCCCTCGACCTCGACACGGAAGCCGTTACCCAGTCCATAGCCGAGTGAGCCAATGCCTGTTCCGCCCGTGCGCCAGCGATCCCGGCCGGTGGGGAACATAGGTGAGGAGCGGACGCGCTGATCCTGGTTGAAAGTCGCACCGCCTTCGCCGCCAATATAAATGCCCTGCACTGGCTGTGCGCAGGCCGGAGCCAGGCTAAGCAGATACAGGCCAGCAGCAGCCAGCGGCGCAGAAAGCAATGTCCGCCCGAGAAGATCTTGGCGCCGCTTCATCTTTTTCTCCCGCACTGGCACTGACTGTTCAGTGGCCTATAACAATAGTGTATGCATACGGTCTGTAGAACCGCTATGCCTTTCTTGCTGTAAACTTGCATGATCTGCAACAGGTGAGAGGAATTGTTTTATGATACACTCTCATTATCTGCCCTGTTGTTCCTCCATGTGTGGCTGAAATGATATACTCTTAACGATTATTTTCATACCAGAGTTGCTTCAAATGGTAATCTGAAACCGGGCGCTTCGAGTTCCAGTACCCATAAATCGGGGTCATACCGTCTCTGCCTGTCAATGTACTGCCCTGTCTCCTCAACTGTAAGAGGTATTTCTCCGCTGGAAAAAAACCATGCCGGATCACCATTTGTTGTACGGGTCTGAGACAGAATCATAGCAGATCCATCACGTTCGAGTAAAACAACCAGCAGGCTGCCAGCTTCGGATGCCCCTTTGTGGATGAGCATCGCTGATTGTCCGTCCCTGCCAGCTTCACGCAGAATGGCTTTAGCAGCGATATCAGCTCGTAGTCGTGGTGCAGACATTACTGATGTGTCGCCGTTGCCTGCTGAGATGCATCCTCCGGGGTAGCGGAAATGGCAGCTTTATACCAGGCTTTATTATTGAGAATCATCTGTGCGGTCTCAGTATCTTCGTCTCTGCCCAGAGCTGCCGGGCAGGCTTTACGAATGGAAAGGATGTTTGATGTCGAAATAGGGAAACGTGCTGATCGAGAGGCTTCAAGAGCTGGTTTATTTTCAAGGTGCCCCTGAGACAGGGCATGCATCTGCCGGGCAATGGCACTGGCGCCGAGGCTTGTGCAGATATGTGGCATGACGCCGAGTCCCTGCAATGGCCAGTCCAGCGGAGCCATGACGCGGCTCCAGGTCACGAACAGCTCACTCTTATTAGGCAGCTGGGCCACGGTTTGTACCAGGCCTTTTCCCAGGGTTGAGCTGCCTATAATTACGGCTCTGTGATGGTCTGCGAGGGCCGCAGCCAGAATTTCTGCCGCGCTGGCGGTATGCCCATCTACCAGTACCGCAATAGGCAGGCCGCTGGTCATGTCGCCACCCTGTACCGCCCAGATATGATTAGCCTCCGGGTCACGGCCATCAGTTACTGCGGCAACGCCGTGATCGAGCAGAAGGGCAGACGCCGTGACAGCCTGCTGCAGTACACCACCCCGGTTTCCTCTGAGGTCGATGATGATGCCGCGCAGATGTGTATCCTGCATCGCCTGGTCGAGATACTGGCTCATCTCTTCTGCAGTATCAGAGGAGAAAGCTGTGATACGTAAAATAAGCAGTGAGCCACTGGTAAAAGCAAACACTGTTTCAGGCGGTACCCGTGCCCTGCGTACAGACACAACGTGACTGCGTTTACGACCTGGAGAGAGAAGGCGCAGATGTACAAGGGAATCTTCACTCCCTTTGAGCCATTCTGAGACAGTTTTTACACTCTGGCCGGCTGTTGAGCGGCCATCTACGGCAACCAGCCTGTCACCCGCATCAACAGAGGCTGTCCAGGCCGGGCCGTTGGCATTTACCGTTTTAATGAGGATATGTCCGCCCTTGTGTACAAGCGTAACACCGGCATCGGCCTCACCGCCGGTACGGGCTATCCGGTCTGAGCTGGCAGGGGATGGTCCGATATAGCGTGAGTAAGGGTCAAGATGATTAAACAGCTCATCAAAAAAGGTTTGAAGGAGGTCATCCTGGCTGATTTTACGAAAAGTTTCTGAATGGGTCTGTGCCGCCGTTATAAAATGCACAGCCAGCTCTACCCATGCGGCACTGTCTGCGGCAGGTGGTGCAGGCTGAGTAAAAAGCGTTTTTTGCCCGGCCATGAGACTGATTTCTTTTTTATCAGTATGCAGGGACAATGTCGGGTCAAGGGCTGTTAGTGCCCCCAGCCCCCACAGAGTGAACTCCCTGGCTGAATGATATTCAAGCGTGCGGGGGGTCAGAAACTCAAGTGCCGTTGCCATGACAGCGCGGAGCATAGCGTTATCGGCTGACGGGGCGGCGGTTATTGCGAAAGAGGGTTTTGCCCCACCGGACAGAGAGTCCATGCTGTTAGCAGAATTTTGCATGGCAGAGTGTTCTGTACCAGGAGGCATTACAGACAGGTTTGCGCCTGAAGTATTATGTATCAGCGATGATGTCTGAATTGCTGACCCGAGGGTGTAAGGCAGATTATGTCCGTCGTCGCTGGTTTGCGCCATGAGTGGCGAGGGCCTGGTACAGGCCAGCGCGACAATAAGAAATAAAGGTATTTTGCGTGCCAGGTGAGTATGACAGCTTTCGCTGTCACCGGGGGATATCTGACGTATCAGGGAGAAGAGAGAGCACTCCCGTTGCCTGGTTTGTTGCTTTGAGCACCACGGAGAGCACACTGCCAGGCTGAAGCGCAGACCGGGAATATAATGTGGCGCGTAAGGAGTGCGAGTCGTCATAAAACCCTGAATAATTCAGCAAGACACCAGAGGAAAGAAAAGACGGAGTTCCCGTTTTCGTCAATATAAGCCCAAGACCCTTCTGTGTCATTCTGGTCACTGTCGCCGTGAGTAGAGTGCCACAGCAGGGTCTCAGGTAAGCCGAGGCAAGGCGGTTCAGGCAGTCCTGCACCGCAGAAGATGAACGGGTTTCTGTATAGTTAAGATGTTCAGCCAGAATGCCCGGATGTGCCGTATCATCATCTCTGATCTGTGCTTTTTGATCAAGTATTTTAGTCAGAGCCCGGTGGTTGATCAGGTCAGTATATCGTCTGATTGGGCTGGTGAAGTGCGTGTATACAGACAGGCCCAGCCCATGATGTCCGCCAGGCAGGGGAGTGTAGCGGGCCATTATCTTATCAGAGCTGTATTTATTATGTGAGCTCCTGCTGTGCACCCTGAACAGCCCGGGGGCAGAGAGGTGCTGCATTTTCTGTGCGATGAACTGGTTAGCCGTAATCATACAACTGGCAACAAGGTCGTGAGCAGGCAGCCTCTGACGCGGCATAAAGGAGACAGGGCTGCCAGCATCATCACATATGACATGCCAGTTCAGGCTGTTACTCTCATAACTGCTGTCAGCACCATTCTGGCTGATTTTCGTCCTCAGAGCCCTGGATGTGTCAGACAGTGTTAAAATCTGACGGGTCGGAATATGAGGCGCCGGGGGTTCAGACGTGTCGAGGCAATGTTGCACCTGTTTATAGGTCAGCCGTGCCGCACTGCGCATAATCGCACGGTCAATGGTGCCTGATAGTAAAGTACCGTCGGGAGCGATATGCAGGTCGAGGGCAATGCAGAGCCGGTCTTCTCCGGGTTTTAAAGAGCACAGGTCAGCAGAGAGTATTGCTGGCAGCATGGGGATGGTACGACCAGGCAGATAAACAGAGGTGCCTCGCTCCCGTGCTTCATTGTCCAGCGCTGAGCCGGCCGGTACGTAGCAGGCAACATCTGCAATGGCGACGATAAGGTGAAAACCTTTCTCCGTGCGTTCAGCCCAGAGTGCGTCATCAAAGTCCTGAGCTGTTTCATCATCAATAGTAATCAGAGGAACTGTTCTGAGGTCTCTGCGCTGCTGCAATTCTGCTTCCGGCAGAGGTTTTTTCCGTACCTCCTGTGCTTCGTCCAGAGCGTCGGACGGGAATTTTTCAGGCAAATTATGAGTGATAATACTCAGCTGCGCGGCCTGGTCCTGTGCTGATGTGGCCTGCAGAAAGGAGCAGAAACTAACCTGTGCCAGACCATTTTTATTATGAGAGAGCAGGCGCACCATCATGAGTGCCCCCACTTTCATATGTGCTAAAAGAGAGTCGTTCTGGTCTGTTGACAGCTGCAGCCGCAGGGAGAGACGTTTATCGCAGGGGTAAAGCTCTATACAGACTGACTGCCCGTTGCTGGTAATTGTGTCGACACAGGCAGGAAGGTCACGGCTCGCGGGCGCAAGAAGTGCCAGAGGCCGCCCTTCACGCAGGTTGCGGGGTGGTGATGGCGGACGAAGTCTGACACTGACAAGGTCACCAGGCAGAACCAGTGTGCCGTCTGGCAGATCAGATATCAGCCTGACACCAGTATTGGGGTCAGAGGCAAGGCATGCAAAAACACAGCCATCCTCGCGGCGCCGGGTAACACGTACGCGTGCTGTGTCTGGCATATCAGGGATAGATTTAAGACGCCCTGCCGGTAGCCAGGCCAGCGCACCACACAGGGCCATGTCATGCAGCCTGACACGCAGAGCCCGTTTGAGGTGCAGAGGCAGACCAAAAGCACGCAGAATTTCAGCAACACCAACCGGTGTGCCTTCCTGCTCCAGAAAAGTACGGAGTGCTTCGCTGTCAGGAAGGGCTGAAGCCCCGTGGCTTCTGCCCATCAGGCTTATTCTTCAGCCTTTTTTTTCCGCGTGGCTGTGGCACGGGTTTTTTTAGCCGCAGGGGCTTTTTTAGGCGTTTTTTCTTTCTCTTCCGTATCTTTTGTTTTTTTCTCAGCCGTTTTTTTGGTCGTGGTTTTCTTTTTAGTTGCTGTGGCTTTCTTCTTCAGTGGTTTGCCTTTTTCTGTCAGAAGCGTGAGAGCCTCCTCCAGCGTGACAACGTCCATGTCTGTGCCACGTGGTAATGTGGCTACCATCTGATCATGCTGCACATAGGGGCCAAAACGGCCTTTGCGCACCATCACGGGCTCGCCATCTTTTGGGTGAGCACCCAGCGTGCGGATAGACGCCAGCTTTTTGGCCAGCGCATCAACAGCACGGTTCAGACCAATGGTCAGAACGTCATCATCTTTATCCAGTGAGCCAAAAACTTTACCCATTTTGACATAAGGTCCAAAACGGCCAAGACCAGCCTCAATCGGCTCACCTGTTTCCGGATGAGGGCCGATCAGGCGCGGCAGAGAGAGGAGCCCCACAGCCTGGTCGAGTGTAATTTTATCGCCATCGGTATTTTTAGGCAGAGAAGCGCGCCTGGGCTTGGCTTTTTTATCTGCCGGGTCAGGTTCGCCCTGCTGCACATAAAGCCCCCAGGGGCCCTGGCGAACAGTAATGTCTTCTCCTGTTACAGGGTGCTGCCCCAGAATTTTCATGCCATCTTTAAGAGCGGCTCCACCTTCGCCTTCTTCAGCGCTTTCAGCTGAGAGACGACGTGTAAACTGGCACTCAGGATAGTTGGAGCAGCCAATAAATGCCCCGTAACGACCGAGTTTGAGGCCAAGACGTCCCGTACCACATGATGTGCAGTGACGCGGGTCTGACCCGTCAGTGCGGGGCGGGAAGAAGAAAGGTCCAAGGTCAGCATCAAGTGCATTGAGTACATCAGTGATGGTGAGTTCGCGGGTATCTTCAACTGCTTTAGAGAAGCTGGCCCAGAAAGAGGACAGAACCTCTTTCCATTCTGCCCGGCCATCTGAAATATCATCAAGCAGCTCTTCAAGGCTGGCAGTGAACTGCGGGTCGACATAACGCTCGAAGAAGGACACGAGGAAAGCGGTAACCAGCCGTCCCCGCGCTTCAGGCACGAAGCGTTTATTTTCAAGCATGACATAGTTGCGGTCACGCAAAACGGTCAGAATAGAGGCGTAGGTGGAAGGACGGCCAATGCCAATCTCTTCCATTTTCTTCACCAGTGAGGCCTCAGAAAAACGTGGCGGTGGCTGAGTGAAATGCTGCTCGGCATCAGCGTTGTTCAGGGCTGTTTTGTCACGCTCCTGCATGGCAGGCAGCATGCGGCTCTCATCGTCGGCAGCTTTATCGTTGTCATCGTAGCTTTCGGTATAGAGACGCAGAAAGCCATCAAAGGTAATAACAGAGCCATTAGCGCGCAGAATGGTTTTTGCAGCGGGATCAGCAATGTCTACAGCAACCTGGTCAAGCGTTGCAGATGCCATCTGGCTGGCAACAGCACGTTTCCAGATCAGCTCATATAAACGGCGCTGATCAGATGTCAGATGAGGTGCTACAGTTGCCGGAGAGAGAGAGACATTGGTCGGACGAACAGCCTCGTGGGCCTCCTGTGCATTTTTCGCTTTTGAAGCATAATGACGTGGCTGCTCAGGCAGATAATCAGCACCGATATCTTTGCTGATGTGCTGGCGGATAGCATTGATGGCCTCAGCAGCCATCTGTACACCATCGGTTCGCATATAGGTGATCAGACCAACGGTTTCACCGCCCAGGTCAATACCCTCATACAGCTGCTGCGCTGTGCGCATGGTTGCCTGTGCGCCCATGCCCAGCTTGCGTGAGGCTTCCTGCTGCAGTGTCGAGGTTGTAAAAGGTGGCTGTGGGTTGCGGCGGGTTTTGCGGCGTTCAATAGCATGAACAGACAGAGTTGCTGTTTCAACAGCTTTGCGGGCAGCCTCAGCCAGAACCGCATTATTCAGATCAAACTGATCAAGTTTTTTGCCGTCGAGATATGTCAGGCGTGCGGTAAAGGGAGCACCTGAGACAGTCGAGAGAGCTGCGGTGACTGTCCAGTACTCACGTGGCTGGAACACTTCGATCTCTGCTTCGCGTTCACAGATAAGACGCAGAGCGACAGACTGCACACGTCCCGCGCTGCGCGAGCCAGGAAGTTTGCGCCACAGAACAGGGGAAAGGGTAAAGCCCACCAGGTAATCAAGTGCGCGGCGTGCCAGGTAAGCCTCAATCAGGGGGAAGTCGAGGTCACGCGGGTGGGCCATAGCGTGCCTGACGGCACTTTTGGTGATTTCGTTAAAGGTGACACGCTGTACTTCAATGCCTTTGAGAGCTTTTTTCTCTTCGAGCATAGAGCGCACATGCCATGAAATGGCTTCCCCTTCGCGGTCAGGGTCAGTGGCAAGGTAGAGGGTATCGGCACCACGCAGTGCTTTGATGATGGCCGCAATCTGTTTTGATCCGCGCTCATCAGACTGCCATGACATCGCAAAGTTTTCGTCAGGTCGAACCGAGCCATCTTTAGGAGGCAGGTCGCGGACATGGCCGAAAGAGGCGAGAACGATATAACCGTCGCCCAGATATTTGTTGATTGTTTTCGCCTTTGCAGGCGATTCGACCACAACAACGTCAGTCATACTCTCTCCGACCTGCCCAGCGTGGCAGGAGTACTCAGTTAATTATTTCACAGGTTATCAGGCTGCCAGAACAACCCGCCCTCCGGGAAGAACTGTGATATCTCCTTCGAGCTCCAGTTCCGTCAGCGCGGTAAGGACCATAGAAGGTGAGAACTGACAGTGCCGGACAAGATCGTCAACAGGTAGGGGCGTATATGACAGGAGATCAAGTATTTTTTCTTTGATCTTTTTATTTTCTTCAGCTTCATTTTCAGGCTCAGAGGCTGATTTAGTCCTGTTTTCCGGCGGTGTAGTCATTTTTTCTGCCTCCATGGCAGAAAAAGAAAAAAAAGACTGAGAAGGTGAATGTGTCCCCCGCAGAGAAGCTTCAGAGCTACTTTCCTGGCAGGGAAAGGGTGGAAGCGCGGCCAGAACATCTGCTGCACTTTCTGTCAGAACAGCTCCCTGACGCAGGAGATCGTTGCTGCCTTTATTACGTGGGTCGAGGGGTGTGCCAGGAACAGCAAAAATTTCACGTCCGTAGCCGGCGGCCAGACGCGCTGTAATCAGTGTGCCAGACTGCATTGAGGCTTCAATGACAACACACCCCGCGCTTAACCCGGCAATAAGTCTGTTGCGGCGGGGAAAATGTCTGGCTGTTGGAAAAGTACCGGCAGGCGCTTCAGTGATGACGACGCCTTTTTCTCCGATTTCATTTTGTAGTTTTATGTTTTCAGGGGGGTAAGGGCAGTCCAGTCCTCCTGCGATGGCAGCAATTGCACGCCCCGTGCGGTGCAGGCTGCCAAGATGTGCGGCACGGTCGATTCCGCGCGCCAGGCCTGAGACTACACTTAGCCCGGATTCGACCAGGTCTGTAGCCAGGTTTTCTGCTATTTTCATTCCCTGCGCTGAGGCATTGCGGGCACCGACAATGCCGATACTCTGCTGATTGAGGTAAGCCGGGTTTCCAAGGCAGATCAGAACCGGAGGGGCATCAGGACACTCCCGCAGGAGACGGGGGTAAGATGCATCAAGTAGAGTGATAAATTGCCCGCCCAGTTTTAATGTCGCATCAATTTCGCGCATAACCTGGTCCGTTCCAGGTGGTGCGGGGGGTGCCGTGCCGCGGATGCGAACAGAAGGCAGAGCATCCAGAGCGGCCTGAGGTGTATGGTAGCGTGCGATAAGTTGCTGCCACCGATGTGGCCCGATGAAATCCGTGCGGGCCAGGCGGAGGCAGGCAACCAGGTTATCCATTACAGGAAATTATTTTTCTTCCGTTCAACACGAGGTTCTGTGCCGCTTAGCAGGCGGACAATATTCGCATGATGACGCGCGATGATCAGAATGCTGATAAGCAAAAGAGCCAGAACTTTTGGGTCGTGGTTAATTTTAAAGCCATTGAGTGCCAGGGCGGTCAGGGGAATGGCGATAAACCCGGCAAGAGCACCCGCTGATGAAATGCGGGTGAGTTTGGCTGTAATCAGCCAGACAATCCCTCCGGTCAGAGCTGTCAGAGGGGAGAGACCAAGAGTCACTCCCAGCCCTGTGGCAACGCCTTTGCCGCCCTTAAACCCGAGAAAAACAGGAAAGCAGTGCCCCACTACAGCGGCAACGGCAGTGGCTGCGGCAATGCGGGTGCTAAAAACGGGTGGCGTCATGATCCATGCAATCAGCACGGCAATCAGGCCTTTACCCATGTCCAGCAGTAATGTTGCTACTGCCAGCTTTTTATTGCCGGTGCGCAGCACATTAGTTGCACCAATATTGCCTGAACCAATTTTGCGCAGATCGCCTTCACCTGCGAGACTGGTCAGTATCAGACCAAAGGGAACACTGCCCAGGACGTACCCCAGAAAAGCCAGAGCTGCTAAAAGCCAGAGCGCATAGGAAGGGAAGTCCTGCATTATTTTTCGGTCTTTCGATACACAGGCACCCCGGCTTTCCAGGTACCCAGAACCAGACCTTCAAGAGCACGGCCATCAAAAGCTGTGTTTTGTCCGCGGCCGGGCAGCTTACCTGCCTCTACAAGCCAGCTCTGCTCAGGTGAGAAAAGGCACAGATCAGCAGCTGCACCTTTAGCGAGAGTGCCGGCTGAAGATTTCAGTAAAGCTGCAGGCTTGCTGGTCAGCAGAGCCAGAGCATCAGAGAGGGACAGCGTGCCATCATGCACGCGTGTCAGAGTAACGCCCAGAAGGGTGGCCATACCCGCCCCGCCGGTTGCTGCCTGAGCAAAAGGCAGGCGCTTATCATCAGCATCACGTGGCATATGGTCAGAGGCAATAGCATCAATCGTGCCGTCAGCCAGTGCTGCACAGACTGCTAGTCTGTCTGACTCGGGGCGAAGGGGAGGGGAGAATTTTGCGTAAGTACGAAAACCCTCAATAGCGTTTTCATTCAGGTCAAAATAATGTGGGGCTGTGTCACAGGTAATGGCCAGCCCGCGTTTTTTGGCCTGACGGATCAGCTCAAGCCCTTCAGCCGTTGAGACATGGGCAAAATGAAGTTTTCCACCGGTCATTTCTGCCAGGCGGATATCTCTGGCGATCATGATGGCTTCGGCAGCGGAGGGAATGCCACCAAGCCCAAGGCGTGTGGCCAGGTTGCCGGCTGTTGCACAGCCTGAACCTGCCAGTGATGGTTCTTCAGGGTGCTGTACAACAAGAGCGTTAAACCCGCCGGCGTATGAAAGTGCCAGGCGCATCAGGCGGGCCGGGTCAACAGCGCGTGCCCCGTCAGTAAAGGCAATGGCACCGGCTTCATGCAGCAGGCCAATTTCTGCCAGTTCTTTACCTTCACAGCCTTTGGTCAGCGCACCATAGGGCAGAATGGTAATCGCACCGGTTTCTTCCCCCCGGCTGCGCAGCAGGCGCACAAGCGCAGGGTTGTCGATAGCGGGTTTGCAGGTGGGCAGAACTGCGATGGTCGTGATGCCACCGGCAGAGGCGGCCCGTGCGGCAGAGGCTACGGTTTCACGGTACTCATAACCTGGTTCACCAATTTCAACGCGCATATCAACGAGGCCGGGGCAAAGCACCGCCCCGCGGCCATCAATGCTTACGGCCTCTTCCGGGCGGCCTTCAGCGCCGGCCTGATCAATGGCTTCAATAATACCGTTGCGCACAAGCAGGCGGCCTGGCTGGTCGAGAGAGGCTGCCGGGTCAATAAGGCGGACATTTTCAAAAAGAAGGGTGCTCATACTGAATGCCTGCTGCGTGTCAGCCGATCGAGTACAGCCATACGCACAGCTACACCCATTTCGACCTGTTCCTGGATAACGCTCTGATCTGAATCAGCGACCTGACTGTCAATCTCCACGCCGCGGTTCATCGGGCCCGGGTGCATGACAAGTGCTTTGGGTCTGGCCAGAGCCAGGCGTTTCTGGTTGAGACCATAAAAGCGGAAATATTCGCGCGGGCTGGGGATAAGCCCGGAGGACATCCGCTCATGCTGCAGGCGTAGCATCATAACAACGTCTGCATCTTTCAGACCGTCTTCCATGGTATGAAAGATCTCAACACCAAGGTGTCTGATAGCACCAGGCACAAGAGTTGGTGGACCGACAACTCTCACTTTGCTGCCCATTGTGGTCAGGAGGTGAATGTTGGAGCGCGCCACGCGTGAGTGTGCGACATCACCGCAGATAGCCACGGTCAGCCCGGCCAGGTGCCCATAATGGCGGCGAATAGTCAGGGCATCGAGCAGTGCCTGGGTAGGGTGCTCGTGCATGCCGTCACCAGCATTAACGACGCTGGCATCAACCTTGCGCGCCAGCAGGGCTGGTGCGCCAGACTGTGAGTGACGCACGACCAGCAGATCAGCCTGCATGGCATTAAGTGTCGCTGCTGTGTCGAGCAGCGTTTCACCTTTATTGACCGAAGACTGAGCGACGGACATGTTAATCACATCAGCGCCAAGACGCCGGCCGGCCAGCTCGAAAGACGTGCGGGTGCGGGTACTGTCTTCAAAAAACAGATTAATCAAAGTACGCCCGCGCAGTACATCGCGGGAGACTTTGCGGGAGCGGTTAAGCAACGCGTAGTTCTCGGCCAGATCAAGCAGGGGCTCAATCTGGTCGGGAGGCATACCCTCCAGACCAAGCAGATGCCGGATAGGGGTGTCCGAAGAACTAGCCATGCAGCACTGCTCCTGTTCTGGCCAGAGTTTCATCCCGTCCGAGAGCGGCCAGGGTGGCATCAATGCCCGGTGAGCTGGTTGACCCGGTTACTGCTGCGCGCAGCGGCTGAGCAACCTGGCCCAGTTTATGCCCTTCACGCTCGGCAAACTGTCGCAGTGTGCTGTCGATTGTCTCAGCTGTGAAGTCAGGAGCTGCTGCCAGATCGCGTGAAATGCCGTCAAGAATCTGCAGTGCTTCGGGTGTCAGCAGTTTCTTTGCTTTTTCGGTAAAAGGCAAAGGTACCTGCCGCCCCAGAAACTGCGCATTTTCAGTCAGCTCAACCAGTGTACGTGCCCGTTCTTTCAGGCCTGGCATCAGAGCAAGCAGGCGTGTACGGGTTGTGTCATTCACCTGCACACCGTCAACGGCTTTCAGGCGCTCAAGAACATCATCAGTCAGACGTTCATCGTCCGCCTGGCGCATCCATACAGCGTTGATGTGTAACAGCTTGGCATAATCCATGCGTGATGGCGCACGACCCACACCATCAAGGTCAAACAGTTTTATCTGTTCCTCGCGGGAGAGAATTTCAGCATCACCATGTCCCCAGCCCAGACGCAGCAGATAGTTACACAGTGCTTCTGGCAGATACCCCATATCGCGGAATTCAACGACAGACTGTGCACCATGACGTTTTGAGAGTTTGGCGCCGTCTGGCCCGTGAATCAGAGGCAGATGAGCAAATTCTGGCAGCTCCCATCCCATGGCGCGATAAATCATGGCCTGGCGGAAGGTATTTGTCAGGTGGTCATCACCACGGATAACGTGCGTAATATTCATGTCATGGTCATCGACCACAACGGCATGCTGATAAGTTGGTGTGCCATCAGAACGCAGGATGATCATGTCATCCAGCTCAGCGTTGGCTACGCGTACTTCACCCTGAACAAGGTCAGTAATGGTGGTTTCACCTTCACGCGGTGCTTTAATACGTACGGCATAAGGTGCGCCTTCAGGTGCTTCTGACGGGTCACGGTCGCGCCACATGCCATTATAGCGAGGTGGTTTGCTCTGCGCCATGGCGTCTTCACGCATCTGCTTCAGCTCTTCAGGTGTGCAGTAGCATTTATAGGCTAGGCCTTTTTCGAGCAGCTCAAGGGCGACTTCTGTATGGCGTGCCTGACGGGTGGACTGAAAGACCGGCTCTTCATCAGGTGTGATGCCCATCCAGGCCAGACCGTCAAAAATGACGTCGACAGCCTTTTGGGTCGAGCGCTCACGGTCAGTATCCTCTATACGAAGGAGGAACTTGCCACCGTGATGGCGGGCAAAGAGGAAGTTGAACAGGGCTGCGCGGGCATTGCCAATATGCAGCAGGCCTGTTGGACTCGGAGCAAATCGTGTGCGGATAGTCGTCATGATGTCACCCGTATCATGAGCAGGCAAAAGGAGCCATATGTGCTGACAGCTTATCGCGCATTCTGCACTATGGCAGCGATGAAAGGCAGAGTGACAGAATGTCTGCTGGCTGAACAGCGTCGTTTTATTGTGTGGGTGCCCGTTTGTCTGGCTCTGGGCATCGCGTGGTATTTTTCTCTGAGCTATGAACTTGCTGCGTTGCCGGGCGTGTGGGTGCCGCTTACCGTTATTCTGAGCGGGTGGGTGTTAATGTGGCGAGGCTGGCTGAATGTGTGGTGCCGCCTGTCAGGTGGTGTCTGTGCGTCAGTGGCGGCAGGGTTTATGGCTGCGTGGAGTGCCGGGCATGCGCATACGCCCATGCCTGAGCTTCCCCGTCGCGCAACAGAGATAACCGCCGTCGTCAGGCATGTAAGTGACATGCAGCGTGATGGTCATCACATACGCAGTGTCGAACTGGCAGAGGCACGTTTTGACACATTCTATGATGACGGAATGTCCCCGTTACAGCGTATTATACGTCTCAAACTGCGTGAAGATGATCCTGTTGTCCTTGCTGCGGGTGATCAGGTGCGGGTGAAGGCTTTGCTTTTGCCGCCACCGTTCCCTTCTTTTCCTGGTGGCAGGGATATGCAGCGTGAGTTCTGGTTTGCTGATGTGGCAGGAACGGGGCGTGCACTGCGCCAGACAGAGCGTCTGGGGCACAGTTCAGTGTCTTTGTTGCATGAAGGAGAAGCGATTCAGGTTTTGCGTGTGGCGTGGAGCGCACGTATTCGCGCAGCTCTGCCTGGCAGTGCCGGGGCTGTTGCAGCAACACTGCTTGTCGGCGAATCCGGTAGTATTCCTTCCGTGGTCAGGGAGCAGTTTGCCGCAGCCGGGCTCGCTCATATTCTCTCCGTTGCGGGCCTGCATCTTGGCCTGGTGATGATGGTGCTGTTCTGGCTGTCACGTTTTGCTCTGGTGTTATGGGAGAGAGCTGCGCTGTACTGGCCCTGTAAGGCAATTGCCGCATGCATCGCCCTGGCGGGTGGCGGGGCCTATGCTGTGATAACCGGGTTACATGTGCCGGTTATGCGCAGTCTGATAATGGCGTCAGTTGCTGTGGCAGGGTTGTGTCTGGGCAGACGGGTTATGTCGATGCGCGGGCTGGCTCTGGCAGCTGCCATTCTGCTTGTCTGGCATCCTGAATTTTTACTGACAGCGGCTTTTCAGATGTCATTTATGGCTGTGATGGCACTTATTGCAGGTTATGAAGTGCTGGGGCCAGAGCTGTCTGCTTATCGTGCGCGTTATGTCAGCAATAATCTGGCACGTATCGGGCACAGACTGGCCGGGCACGGTATGGCTCTTTGCATTACCAGCTTACTGGCCGGGTTATCGGCCCTGCCTGTTGTAATGGCACATTTTGGTGAAATTCAGCCCTATTTTCTGATCGCAAATCTTATAGTCGTACCTTTGATGGCGGTCTGGATTATGCCCTGGGGGCTCGTTACCTTTGTGCTGCTGCCTTTTCATCTTGAGGGGCTGGCCCTGGTACCCATGGGGTGGGGTATAAAGCTGACAATGCTGATTGCCAGGGTGGTGGCATCATGGCCGGCAGCGCATATGACTTTTTCTGGTATGCCCGTCCGGGGGCTGTGCCTTGTGCTGCTCGGGTTATGCTGGCTGTGCCTGTGGCGGCAGCGCTGGCGCTTACTGGGGTGTCTGCCCTTGTGTGTCGGGCTGTTATCATCATTGTTTGTGGCAAAGCCTGATATTCTGATCAGCCCCGACGGAGGGATGGTGGGGGTCAGGTCTGGCAGTGCTTTATGGCTGGGCGGGCAGGCGCATGATGCCGCATGGGTGAGCCGGGCCTGGCGACAGCAGCTTGCTGTCAGTGCGCTACATTCTTTCCCTCAGCAGGGGGAGGGGGCGGGAGGCAGGCTTATATGCGGTGAGGATAGCGGGCCTGGTGTGTGCGTGCTGATGGCGCATGATAAGGCGATTCTTATAGACCTGCGCAGTGCAGCGAATAGTGCGCAGCTGACCGCTGCAGCATGTGCCGGAATGGACGTTGTTATCAGCGCAGCACCACTCAGGGGTAACTGCCCTGATGTGCCTGTCAGGCTTGATCGTTTTACGGCCTGGTGGCAGGGCGCACAAACCATTTTCATCGGGTCTCATACTCTGAGGGTGCGCTCAGGGCGTGATGCTCAGGGTAAGCGCCCCTGGGTTATGGCTCCTGGCGGGCACGGGTTACCTGACCTGCCTTTAGCGCCCTCAGAATAAGGAGTAGTGGATAAGCCGAGGCATGCGGGAGAAAAAACCGGTCACGACATAGTTAGGTCCTATTTGTCCCCTTGCAGAACAGGCCCTCTCCCAGCTATCGGCGTTGGGTATGAATGACTCAAATGTAATTGATTCCTCAGTTTTGCAAAGACAGGGGCCTCTGGCAGCTTATCAGGCGCGTCTCGCGTCAGGTGAGCTCAGGTTTGACCCGGATCAGGAGCGGGTTGTTAAATCCTTTAATCAGTTGTGGATGCAGCTGGGCAATCTGCCGCCCAGGCGTTCTGCACCCAGGCCCGGGCTGCTGACAGGTCTGCTGCGCCGCGTTAAGCCTGAGCCACAGGTTAAACGTCCGCGCGGTTTATACCTTGTCGGGCGTGTTGGCCGGGGCAAGACCATGCTGATGGATCTGTTTTTTGAGTGTGTACCCCTGCAGCGTAAAGAGCGTATTCACTTTCTGCGTTTCATGCAGGACGTACACAAAACGCTTTATGACATGAAGCGCAGCCACCCCAATATGGCTGATCCTATACCACCTCTTGCAAAAAATATTGCTTCGCGCGTTGATCTTTTATGTTTTGACGAGTTCCAGATTAATGACATCGCTGATGCTATGATTCTGGGGCGTTTGTTTGAGGCATTATTTGCCGAAGGTGTGATAATTGTCACCACTTCGAACACAGTGCCTGGTGAGCTGTTTCAGAATCGTCCCGGTGCGGATGCCTTTAAACCTTTCATTGCCATTATTCATCGCGAGCTGGATACGGTCGAGCTTGATTCTCCGCGTGATTATCGCAGGGGCCGGCAGCAGGAGCAGACGACCTGGATTACACCGGCCGACTCTCAGGCAAAAAAATGTCTTGATGAAATTTTTGAAAAATATGCAGCCGGGCAGGAAGCCAGACCTTATACCATTCAGCTGAGCGGGCGTACGTTTGAGGTGGATCAGGCGGCTGGTTCAGTGGCCCGTTTCTCCTTCACTTCTTTGTGTGAACAGCCGCGTGGACCGGGTGATTATATCGCTCTTGCAAAGCAGTTCCCCGTTATTCTCATAGATGATGTGCGTGTGATCGGAGATGAGGAAACGAATCTCGCCAGGCGCTTCATTACAGTGATAGATGCCTTGTACGACAACGGAAATCTGCTGTTTGTGTCGGCTGAAGCGTCCCCCGATGAACTGTTCACGACAGGTGAGGGCGCTGATGCGTTTGCCCGTACTGCATCACGTCTTGCTGAGATGGGCAGCGAAAGCTGGCTTGAACGGGGCGCTCAGGCTGCGCGTGCAGCACATAGTGCTCTCTAGAGCGTGACAGCCAGGTATCTTGTCCCTGCTGCGGCCGCGGTTTAGCAAAACCACATGTGGGCTGAGTTTGTTCAGCTAAAAATATGACGTCACAGAGATGAGAGAGTGCACAGGGCATGATGTCGGAGAAAACAGTCAGTCAGAGGGTGTCGCGTGATTATAGTGCGGCAGTTCCTCTGTGGAGCTGTGGCGATGTGAAAGCGATGGTACTCTGTATTATGTCTGTGAAGAAAACATTACGAAGCCGCCTGGTGAGGTACAATTCAGGCTGGCAGGAGTCAGAGTGATATGACAGCTTCAGATACACTGGCATCGGCTCTTAACGGGGCTAACATTGCTTACCTTGCGGATTTATATGCACGGTGGGTTCAGGATCATAAAAGTGTGGATGTTTCTTTCGCGCAGCTGTTTGATTCTCTTGAAGAGGAAGAAGCTGCGGTTCTGAAAGATGCAGCGGGAGCCTCATGGGCCCCTCATGCTTCTATGATTACGGGCGAAGAGCCTGAAGCACCTGCAAAAGGTGCCGGTGCGGCCGATGGTCTTTCAGCACAGCATAGTCTGGCTCTTGCCCGCCTGGTACGTGCTTACCGCACTTATGGCCACATGGAGGCAAACCTTGACCCGCTGGGTCTGAAGGTGCCTCAGCCACATGAAGAGCTCGACCCTGCGACCTATGGCTTTAGCAAAAAAGACATGAGCCTTGTGGTTTATGTTGGTGCCCTGCTCGAACCCCTGCTGAAGGGACCATCTGCTAAAGTTGGTGATGTTGTTGCAGCTTTACGCTCTGTTTACTGCCATAGCATTGGTGCCGAATACACCTATGCACGCAGTCATGAAGAACGTGAGTGGTTTCGCAAGCGCTTTGAAGGCGATAACTGGCAAAGTGGCCCCGGAGCTGATGAGCAGAAGCTCATCCTGAAAGATCTGACAGAAGCAGAAGGCTTTGAGGCATTCTGCCAGAAACGTTATGTCGGTGCTAAACGCTTTGGCCTTGAAGGGGGTGAGGTTTCTATCCCGTCACTCCATGCCATCATTAATCGTGCTGCAGGCAAGGGTGTTAAGTCTGTCACGATCGGTATGGCGCATCGTGGTCGTCTGAATACGCTGGCGAATATTGTACGTAAGCCATATGTTGCCATTTTTAATGAGTTCTCTGGCGGTGCGTTTAAACCTGATGATGTCGCCGGTTCGGGTGATGTAAAATATCATCTGGGCTCATCAACTGATATCGAAGTTGATGGTCACTCCGTTCATATTACGCTCCAGCCTAATCCTTCTCATCTTGAGGCCGTTGATCCGGTTGTCTGTGGTAAGGTCCGCGCTATTCAGGATGATACCGGCGATACAGAACACCGTTCTGCCCATATGGGTATCGTGATTCATGGTGATGCGGCTTTTGCGGGTCAGGGTATAGTTTACGAAACCCTCTCCATGTCCCGCCTGAAAGGATACCGCACCGGTGGTACCATTCATATGGTCGTGAATAACCAGATTGGTTTCACAACTAATCAGGAAAATGCTCACTCAGGTATCTATAATACAGACGTTGCAAAAGCTATTCAGGCTCCGGTCCTGCATGTGAACGGCGATGACGCCGAAGCTGTTATTTATGCGTCTCGCCTGGCTGAAGATTACCGTCAGGCTTTTGCCAGCGATATCGTGCTTGATATCGTCTGTTATCGTCGTCACGGTCATAACGAGATCGATGAGCCGACATTTACACAGCCGGTTATGTACAAAGCCATAGCTGAGCATGAAACGCCTCATGCGCTTTACGCAAAGCGTCTGGTTGCTGCCGGTGTTGTCACGGATGACGAAGTAAAAGCGCAGTGGGATGCTTTTGCAGGTAAGCTTGATGCCGACTATCAGGCTGCTCAGTCCTATAAAGTGAATAAGGCTGACTGGCTTGAAGGATCATGGCTCGGGCTGCATGCTCCCTCTGGTAAAGCTGAGGATGTATATCCTGAAACCGGTATTGCTCTTGATACGCTGAAAACTATCGGTGCGGCACTGTCGACAACGCCTGAGAGTTTTGACGTTAACTCAAAAATTGCCCGTCAGCTTCGTGCAAAAGCGGATATGTTTGAAAATGGTACGGGTTTTGACTGGGCAACCGGCGAGGCTCTGGGCTTTGGCTCTCTTCTGCTTGAAAAACATCGTGTGCGTCTGTCCGGTGAAGATTGCCAGCGTGGTACCTTCAGTCAGCGTCATGCTGTGTTAACCGACCAGGATAACCAGACAACCTATACCCCGCTCAATAATATTTGCGATGATCAGGCGCAGATTGAGATATGGAACTCTTTCCTCTCAGAATATGGTGTTCTGGGCTTTGAGTATGGTTATTCGCTGCGAAACCCTCAGGCTCTGGTGCTGTGGGAAGCTCAGTTCGGTGATTTTGCAAACTGTGCTCAGGTGATTATTGACCAGTTTATTGCATCAGGCGAGACAAAGTGGCTGCGTATGTCAGGTCTCGTTATGCTGCTGCCTCACGGGTATGAAGGGCAGGGGCCAGAACATTCTTCTGCAAGGCTTGAGCGTTATCTTCAGCTCTGTGCAGAAAATAATATGTTTGTCTGCAATATAACGACCCCGGCAAATTACTTCCATGCCCTGCGTCGTCAGCTGAAGCTGGATTATCGTAAGCCGATGATCCTGATGGAGCCTAAATCTCTGCTGCGGCATAAACTTGCAGTTTCTGAGCTGGCTGACTTTGGCCCGGGTACGCGCTTTGAGGCTGTACTTGGCGAGGTGGATAAACTCGCCGCTGACAAAGATATCGAGCGCGTTGTTCTGTGTTCAGGTAAGGTTTATTATGACCTGCTGGCCGAACGCCGTGACAAAGAGCTTGATAACGTTGCCATCGTACGCCTTGAGCAGCTCTATCCTTTCCCTGAGACAGCACTGGCAAAAGAGCTTAAGCGTTATCCGAACGCAGAGGTCATCTGGTGTCAGGAAGAAACAGAGAACGGTGGGGCATGGCTCTTTGCTGACCGTCGGATAGAGAGTGCTCTTACTCTGGTAAAACATAAAGCAGGTCGTCCTGTTTATGTCGGACGTGCCGCTGCTGCCAGCCCTGCTACAGGCCTCGCCCGTATACATGCGGTTGAGCAGACTGACCTGGTGGAAAGAGCGCTGGGCCTTAAAAAATAAAGGTCTTAGTGCTGAAGCTGATGACATTGCCTGCCGTATTATAGCGGCGCGAAAACAACCGGCAGGGGCAATAACCTGCTGGTCTGAGGTTGAAGAAGGTAAGGATTGAAGATGCCAGTTGAAATTAAAGTTCCTGCCCTTGGTGAGAGTGTTACGACTGCCACTGTTGGTAAATGGCTGAAGCAGCCAGGTGAAGCGGTTAAGGCTGACGAGGGTATAGTTGAGC
>NZ_JOPI01000046.1:0-9639 GCF_002153695.1 Acetobacter sp. DsW_059 | reverse complement strand
GTGTTTATTTTATATAAAAACACCTAAAAGTATATTATAAGATTGTTAATACAACCCAGGGGCGTAATTTTGCTCCTTCCACGGAGAAAACAATATGCGCATTCTTTTTGCTCAGGATAACCAGTCTCTTACGGAAGAAATTGTAACTAAACTTAACAGCATTGGCTTCATTACTGACGTGTGCTCATCAGGGCATGATGCACTCGAAATGATGCGTAACTATAATTATGGTCTGGCAATTATTGAGCTGATGCTGCCAGATATGGATGGGTTTGATATTATTAACACAGCACGCTCAACAAGGCTGGAAACCCCGATTATTATTTTATCTGATATCGATAAACCACATACAAAAATAAAAGCTTTTGCTAATGGAGCTGATGATTATATTGCAACGCCATGCGACATAAATGAGCTTATTGCCCGCATTCAGGCTATTCTGCGTCGTTCAGGCGGCTTTGCAAGTTCTGTGACTCAGATTGGTGACCTGACCATGGATATGAACTCACAGACCGTTACAGTATCCGGGCGTCCCGTTCATCTGACAAACAAAGAGTTCTCTACTCTCAAACTTCTTATGATGCGTAAAAATATTACTCTTACTAAAGAGATTCTTCTCGATAACCTCTATAATGGACAAGATCAGCCAGACATCAAAATAATTGATGTCTTTATCTGTAAACTTCGTAAAAAACTGGCTGATGCCGGCGCCAGAAAACTTATTACTACCATCTGGGGAAGAGGCTATATTCTTAAAACCCCGATGGCTATAAGCGAACAGGGGGCAGTCCCTGCATATTCTTCGATAAATGCTCAGCAGGCTATCGCATAAAAGCGACCTGATGCCACAAAGGGCCGGCTCCCCCCCCTAAACCGGGAGCCATTACAATAGCTTGCCTGACATATGCTCTGGCCTGATGAACAGCGTCAAAAAGAGAGTAACCCTGTGCCAGTCGTGTTGCCAGCGCACTGGCCAGTGTACAGCCTGTGCCATGTGTATGACGCGTATTAATACGCGTATCAGAGAACTCACTGAAATTAACGCCATCAAATAAAACATCAACCAGTGTATCATCTGTCAGGTGCCCGCCTTTCACCACAACAGCTGCACCGGTTGCATTATACAATCTGCGAGCTGCCTGACGCATCTCGTTTACTGTTGTGATATCCTGCTTTACCAGGCAAATCGCTTCAGGAATATTAGGCGTAATAACTGTTGCCTGTGGTAATAACACGTTCTGTAACGTGTCGAGCGCCTCCTCAGCCAGAAGTGCTGCACCACCTTTTGCTACCATAACAGGGTCAACCACAACCGGCACATCAGGAAAACGCGAGACATAATGCTGTATCTCTTCAGCCACCACGCGTATTTCTGCAGCTCCTCCAACCATGCCGGTTTTAAAAGCATCCGTCCCCAGGTCATTAAGGACAGCATGAATTTGCTGCCGTAAAAACTCAGGTGGAACAGGCAAAATACTATCAACACCATGCGTGTTCTGTGCGGTCAGGGCTGTGATCGCCGTCATGGCATAGCCCTGCAGGGTCGTTATGGTCTTAATGTCAGCCTGTATACCGGCCCCGCCGCCGGAATCACTCCCCGCAATGGAGAGAACACGCACGACCGGCTGCTCCGTTTTCTGCATCTTCTTCTCTTATTCGGTGGCTTCTATAACACCACACATGTCTGAAACGGCCTGTTCAACAAGGAGAGAATCCTCAGCTTCAACCATCACACGTATCAAAGGCTCTGTACCACTTTTACGCAAAACCAGACGGCCACGGCCAGCTAGTTGTTTCTCTATTTCTGCCTGCTTTTCCTTAACGCTCTCACGCTCAAGCGGGCTTACCCCTGTAAAACGTATGTTCTGCAATTTCTGTGGGAAAGGCTTAAACAAACGACACACCTGACTGGCGGGACGGCCATCTTCAACAAGAAATGCCAGAATTTGCAGTGCCGCGATAAGACCATCTCCGGTGGTGCCAAAATCAGTCAGCACCATATGGCCTGACTGTTCGCCACCAATATTTATGCCACGTTCGCGCATTCTCTCAACGACATAGCGATCACCCACTGATGTGCGTTCAAGACCGATATTCAGATCATTAAGAAAACGCTCAAGCCCCATGTTCGACATTACAGTCGCAACAATCCCTCCCCCTTCAAGGCGATGCTCACGATTCCAGGACTGTGCAATTAATGCAAGAATCTGATCACCATCAATCAGATGACCTGTTTCGTCTGCAATCAGAACACGATCAGCATCACCATCAAGAGCAATACCCAGGTGCGCTTTATGTTGCCTGACCGCAGCACATAATGTTTCAGGGTAAGTCGACCCACATTGCTCATTAATATTCACACCATCAGGTGTGCAACCAATACGAATAACTTCCGCACCCAGCTCCCACAGGGCTGTCGGGGCCACCCGGTAAGCCGAACCATTTGCACAATCAATGACGATTTTCATACCATCAAGGCGTATTTTACGCGGGAAAGAAGCCTTGGCATGTTCAATATAACGCCCGGCTGCGTCATTCAGGCGAGAGGCTCTTCCGATTTTATCGGGGGCGGCAAGGCGACCTGTCAGGTCAGATTCCATCAGGTCTTCAATCTCGTGCTCATCAGCATCCGAGAGTTTAAAACCATCAGGACCAAATAGTTTAATGCCGTTATCCTCAAAGGGATTATGAGAGGCTGAAATCATCACCCCAAGGTCAGCACGCAAAGAGCGGGTCAGCATCGCAATAGCAGGTGTTGGCAGCGGCCCGACAAAGGTTACATCCATACCAGCTGAGAGAAAGCCAGAAACCATGGCACTTTCAATCATATACCCTGACAAACGCGTATCTTTGCCAACCAGTACGCTATGACGATGGTCACCGCGCGTAAAGCGCAGACCTGCAGCCTGACCCAGACGCTGAGCTGTTTCTACGGTCATCGGGGTCTGATTAGCTGTACCCCGAATGCCATCTGTACCAAACAGACGTTTCTGACGTATCATCCCAGCTCTCCTGCATTCCGGTTTTCTTCGGCCATCGTATGCTGCACAATGACCTTTGTGTTCTAGAGCGATTTACCTCAGCGCGAAACCATGTATCTGTTATAAACTCAGACGTTTTAAAAATTCTGTAACGCCTGCCAGGTATTAAGAGACTGCATCATACCAGCGACATCATGCACCCGCGCGATACAACCGCCCGCAGCAAGCCCTGCCAGTGACGCTGTGTATGTACCAGCATCCCGCTGCGCAGCTGAAATAACACCTGTTACCGTACCGATCATACGCTTACGCGACACACCGACCAGAATCGGACACCCCAGATTAGTAAACAATGCCACGCGCGCCAGCAGCTGCATGTTTTGCTCTGTTGTTTTTGCAAAACCAAAACCTGGGTCAATAATAATACGCCCAGGCTTTATCCCCCCCTCAACAGCATATTTTAACCGTTCGCCAAGTTCACGTACCGTATCGTACCCAATATCCTGATAATCAGTATACGCTCCCATAGTCTGGGGAGTTCCGCGCATATGCATCAGCACAACGCCACAGGTATGTTGCGCAAGCAACGGCAAAGCATCGGGGTCATCGAGCGCTGAAATATCGTTAATAATATGAACGCCAGCTTCCAGAGCCTGCTCCATAACGAAGCTATGACGCGTATCCACTGACAAAATCGTATCGGGTAAATGCTCTCGTAACGCAGAAACCGTCTCTCCAATTCGCTGCCATTCCTCCCGGGGGGTAATCACCGCTGAACCAGGACGTGTACTTTCTCCACCAATATCGAGAATACGCGCACCCTGCTCAACACTCTGCCTGCTGGCTGCAACTGCATGCTCAGCGTTACCAGCATGACCATCACTGCTAAAACTATCAGGTGTAAGATTAACAATGCCCATAACCTGCTTGTTCAATGACACAACATCGCTGACAGGCGCACGTGAAATACGCTCAAGTTGCGGCTGCCACCCGGCTGGCACAGACGAAACAGGCATAAACCCGCTACGCGTATAACCATCAATCAGGTCAACCAGTGTAAAAGCGGCAGGCCCGCCAGCAAGAGGTAAGGCATGACCAGCCCGCACTGCCTCCCTCGCTACGGAACCATAAATAAGCCCTGAAGGTTCAGCTAAACGCGTAAAATCCATCATCTCATCCACAATAAAAAAGGGCGGCATAAAACTGCCGCCCCGTTCTTAATCTTAAAGCTGTTCAGTCACCAGCAGCGTTAGCTCAGCTGAGGCGCCGGAACTGAAGGCCCATCATCACTGCCTGAGGGCTTCACTTCTGCTTCAATAACCTGCGGAACAGAAGCCCGACGATTCACCGGCCCGGAATCATCATCTTCTTTACGCTCGATCGGCTGACCTCTCATAAGCTGGCGAATTTCTTCGCCCGTCAGCGTTTCAAACTCCAGCAGGCCTTCGGCAATCCTGTGCAGAGCATCAATATTGCCATGCATATAGTCACGGGCCTGCTCATAGGCTTCATCAATCAGGCGTTTGATTTCCGAATCAATCTCCATAGCTGTATGCTCAGAGAAGTTCTTCGCACTGCCAAACATACCCGCGCTGCCATTATCGTCACCGGCATAAGCGATCATACCAACTTTGTCGCTCATTCCCCATTCGGTAACCATGCTGCGGGCAACTCTGGTTGCCATCTGAATGTCGCCCATAGCGCCATTACAGATATTATCTTTGCCGTAGATAACCTCTTCAGCCACACGACCACCCATTGCCACAACAAGGTGGGCAATGCAGTTTTTGCGACTCATAGAAAGACGATCGCCCTCTGGCAGACGCATCACCATACCCAGAGCACGGCCACGCGGAATGATCGTTGCTTTATGAATAGGCTCACTCTCAGGGACCAGAACAGCTGTCACGGCATGGCCGGCTTCATGATAAGCCGTGCGCTTCTTCTCATCCTCATGCATGACGAGTGAACGGCGCTCAGCACCCATAAGCACTTTATCTTTGGCGTCTTCAAACTCACGCATAGCAACTGTACGCTTGCCCTGACGCGCAGCAGCAAGAGCTGCTTCATTCACCAGATTGGCAAGATCAGCACCAGAGAAACCAGGAGTGCCGCGGGCAATAATACGTGGGTCAACGTCAGAGGCCAGTGGCACTTTGCGCATATGCACACGCAAAATCTTTTCACGACCTGCAACATCAGGGTTTGACACAACAACCTGACGGTCAAAACGACCAGGGCGCAGCAATGCGGGGTCGAGCACATCAGGGCGGTTTGTTGCAGCAATAAGGATTACCCCTTCACTGCTCTCAAAACCATCCATCTCAACCAGCATCTGGTTCAGGGTCTGCTCGCGCTCATCATTGCCGCCACCAAGACCGGCGCCACGATGACGCCCGACTGCGTCGATCTCATCAATGAAGATAATGCAGGGAGCTGCTTTTTTACCCTGCTCAAACATATCACGAACACGTGACGCACCAACACCGACAAACATCTCGACAAAGTCAGAGCCGGAAATGGTGAAGAAAGGCACATTGGCTTCACCCGCAATAGCACGGGCCAGCAGAGTTTTACCTGTACCGGGAGGGCCAACCAGCAGAACACCTTTGGGGATTTTACCACCCAGCCGGGTAAATTTCTGCGGGTCTTTCAGGAAATCAACAATCTCCTGTAACTCACCCTTTGCCTCATCAATACCGGCGACATCATCAAACGTAACGCGACCATGCTTTTCTGTCAGCATTTTAGCGCGGGACTTACCAAAGCCCATTGCACCACGGCCGGCACCACCCTGCATCTGACGCATTACGAACAGCCAGGCTGCGATCATAATGATAATAGGCAGCGCATTAAGGAAATAACGCAGCAGCGGGCTGCCATCACGATCAAGCGGTTTTGCACTGACCTGCACGCCCTTACTGACCATTTTAGGAATCAGATTTGGGTCATCGGGGGCATATGTTTCAAAGGATGTGCCATCTTTAAGCACACCAGAGATATTGTGCTCCTGCACGACGACAGACCTGACATGATCTGTATCGACATCAGTAACAAAATCAGAATAGGCAAGCTGCTGGGAGGCATGCTGTGTGCTTCCTGGCTGAAAAACATTCACCAGAAAGAGTAACAGCACAATGATGCCAACCCACAGAGCCAGATTACGGCCTAAATTATTCATAGTGGCTGTGTTTCCATACTCGTCTTGGCAAAGCGCCAGAAAGGTCCTGTAAAAATATCATCTGTGCAGCAGATGCCGAAAATTGCAACTTATTCAGATTATAAATAGGGTGATCATCTGCACATTCCTAGGGGATAATCCGCTTTTCTGCACAGAGAATGTCTTTGTTTTGAAAAAAGTAAGGCGATACGAAAAGAACTCATAGCTGTCATACGCAATATTTAAGGACTGACCGGACAAACAGGATAGTACACTGTTCTGCCCCCTGCCGGTACCGGCGGAGCAAATATCAGCCTGATATTTTGTAATGCCGGATCATCACATAACCCAATATGCGGAACCGCAATCCGCTGCCCGCTGCGCCACAAAGCCGGTAATGTTGCGCAAAAACGCGCAGGCCACCCGCAACGCTGCTCACGGGCAAGCCCGAAACCCGCAGCCGCTACTGTGATCTCCCCTCCGTCCAGCCCGGCAGGAAGACTAACCCTAAAACGATTATCCCACACTGCACGGTCGGCCAGGGCAACAGGCCCCTGCTGCGCGGCAGCCTCTCTGATCAAAAACCACTGTGTCTTATGGCGTACCAGCTGCACACCAGCGAGCGTGGCTTCACAATGACGCAGATACAGCTGCTCAACAGCAGCAACAGAAGGTGGGTAAGTAAGGCCCCCAACAGCGCGGATCAGCAACGATAAATTTTCAGGCTGAGGTAAAGTTTCACCGGCAATGGCCCAGCCATAAGGCAACAGAGCGCTCTGCTGTGCCAGTGCTGCAATTCGTTCAGTCTCACGCACCATACGCAAACGGCCCTGCTGCGCTGCCTGCACCCAGCCTGCTGTACGACTGGTACTATCACGACGAAATGCCGTACGCACTCTGACACGCTCAGCTGTCAGATCTTCATTAGAGGGGTCGTCGACCCACTCAATCTGCTGCTCTCTCAATGTCTGCCGCAAAGCTTCTCGCGAAAAACCAAGCAACGGCCTTACCAGGCGCACCTCAGGCAAAGCTGTGACTGAAGCCATGCCAGCAAGACCATCACAACCACTCCCGGCGCGCTGACGCATAGCTACTGTCTCAGCCTGGTCATCTGCCTGGTGGCCAAGTAACAAATCAGTACACCCCGCCTCATAACAGGCCTGACGAAGTGCCACATAACGCGCAGAACGCGCACGCTCTGCGATACCACTGCCCTTACTCAGATGAGTCAGCGTAATGATCCGTGATGGAATATGAAGAGCCTGCAACCGGCGGGCGGTCAGCCTGGCTTCCTCTGCCGAGTCTTTGCGAAGCCCGTGGTCAACAATCAAAGCCAGCAGATTTTTACGCCATAACGAGGCAAGCCAGGCAAGGCAGAGGCTGTCGCCACCACCGGAAACAGCCAGAGCGACCGGGCTCATACCCGCGCGGTCAGGCACCCACGGGCCAAGGCGCTCCATAACAGCACAAAACTGTGCAGGCGTTATTGCAGCAACCGAAAAAGGATCAGCCAGATCAGAAATTATGAACAGCCACCCCGGGCCGTATAAATTGCTGCTGCATGAGAAACACGTTCAGCAGGAGACGGAAATTCCTGCTTCAGTTTTGCCAGTGCCTGACAGGCTGGCTTTTTATCTCCCATAGCCAGCAAAGATGCCGTTACCCCAAGCAACGCATCTGGCGCACGGGCGCTTTTAGGAGACTGACGATAAGCATCATAATAGGCAATAGCTGACTGCCTGAACTGTTTCTGCCCGGCCAGAGACTGAGCCAGCAAAAACTGAGCATCAACTTTAAAGCTGCCTCTGGCATTTTTCAGCGCGGCCTCAGCATTATCATGCGCTGTCGTATAATCACGCTTTTGCAAAGCAGCCTTACCAGCAGCAAGTAATGCATCTGGTGTAGAAGGGGCTGCTTCAGCTGTTTTTGCCGGAGCAGCTGCGCTGACAGAACCACCGCCGCTATTCTGAGCGGCAAACTGAGCATCAGCCAGCTGTTTTGACAAAGTTGCTACCTGCTGCTGCAGTGAGTTAACCTGCTGATCAAGTTCACCCCGCATGTCACGCTGCTGCTGCTCAAGTGTGCTGACACGATCAAGCAGCTGTGCTGTCAGGTCATTGCTGCCAGATGATGAGGTCGCCGGAGTTGAAGACGGCGGAGCAAGAGTGCTGCCACTTTCCCCCGAACTGGCCATCTGTTGCTTAAGCGCTGATACCTGCTGCTGAAGCGCCAGAATCTGATTGTGAAGGGCAAGCCCTTCTCTGCTCATCTCAGCATCCTGCGCATAAGCAGTGCAGGACAGGGCAGACACGCCCGCAACAGGCAACATAGCCCCCAGAACAGCGATACGCCCGCAAGCAGAAACAGAACGTATAAAACGGCGTATCATGAGATACCTCACCTTGCTGAAAATCTGTCAGACTTTACACATGAACTGAAAGAAAAACGACCACAATAACAAAAACGGGCCGGAAGATTATCTCCGAACCCGCTCTGTTACGTCAAATACTAAATGTCAAAATTATTTGACAGAAGTAATTGCGTTACGATTCTGCGCCCATGCACTTTCGTCATCACCCGGATCGGTCGGACGATCTTTACCGTAAGAAATGGTCGTAATGCGCGATGATGCTACACCATGAGCCACCAGGAAGTCGCGTGCAGCATTTGCACGACGCTGACCAAGAGCAATGTTGTATTCCTCGGTACCACGATCATCGCAGTTACCTGCAATTTCGATATTAACCTGAGGATATTTTGCCAGCCAGGCTGCCTGTTTCAGCAGGGTTGCCTGCGCATCCTGTGTCAGACCGCTCTGATTGAACGGGAAGAGTACGCGGTCACCCACACTCGCAACCAGATCAGCCTCGCTGCCTGGCACCGGACCGCTTGTCTGCGGTGCAATGAGTGTTGCGTCTCCGGTAGAAGCACCCGTATCAACCTTTTTATGGGCACACGCCGTGAGGAAGGTCATAGCGCTCAATGCAGCAACAAGGTGTAGTCTCATTATTTCGGATCCTGAACTGTCGTTCCCTGCGGGAACTGTGTTAATCAAACACAGTGTCGAAGTAGATACACAGAATATTGTTGTACATCTCCGCGTATTTTTCCACCCTTCATTTGAGATACCCCTGAAGAGTCGACAACCGTATGGAGACTAACATTGCGTTAGCCATAACTCCAGTAAGCGGTCAAGCGCTGCCATCTTCGCAGAACATACGAAAATGGCACAATCATGTCATAAACCGCAGGAAAAACACCGATACAAGGCTGAGTATTTCAAAAAAAAACAATAAAAATATTAGAAAAATTCAATCGCAACAGTATCAAAAAAAACAAAAAATATCACGATATTAAAATAATATATTAATTTATATTTTAAGGTAAGATGTTTTATTTTATTATAAATTTTTTCTTTGCATTTACAATAAAAAAAGATAAATAGCCTTATTTATTATATAAAAAAATTATATTTACTAATGGATTTCAAAATATTTC
>NZ_JOPI01000045.1:0-263 GCF_002153695.1 Acetobacter sp. DsW_059 | reverse complement strand
ACATAAATTATACTCCTGCGGCGCAGAGAACGCCGTTATTGTTCCAGGTATTTGGGAAATAGACTGTGCCGTCAGTGATAATGACGTCGCCTTCTGAGGTGAGGCCTGCGGGTAGTGTGCTGCTGCCTGCGATATAAACGCCGCCGTTAACCGTCACATCATCGGGCAGCGTGCCGACCGTGCGGGCGCGACGGACAATATCGTTCTGATCAACGTAATAGGTGCCAGACGGCAGAGCATCGGCGCGGGCGATAATGTCAGCC
>NZ_JOPI01000004.1:0-5709 GCF_002153695.1 Acetobacter sp. DsW_059 | reverse complement strand
GATTTTTTTTGAGGATTTTTGCTTTTTTTTGAGTGGAATTGAGTGGAATTGAGGTGTGTTTGAGTTGTTTTCACCAGGTTTTGCCTGGGTTTTTGGGTTAATTTTGGGGTGTGTTGACAGGGTTAGTATGAGGCTGTAGAAGCTGGCTCATCGAGAGCGGATGGGGCTCTGGAGGCTGAGGCTTCCGGGGTTTTTTCTGACTTTAGCGGTCTTTGACAAGAGAATATGAGAGAGGGATATGCTGACGGCGTATTTTCTCTGAGGGTGAGGTTTCGGCCTTATTTTTGGAGGGGTATCTGACTGGTTTTTGACTGGTCATGACGTTTGTTCAGTATATCTTGCATATGCGTTTTTAAAAACAGACGTTTCGAATGACTTTTCTTAAGTGAAAAGAAATTGCATGACCGGGTCTTTGTTTATTGTGTCTGACACTTTTGTGTTGGGTATGATGAACCTGAGAGTTTGATCCTGGCTCAGAGCGAACGCTGGCGGCATGCTTAACACATGCAAGTCGCACGAAGGTTTCGGCCTTAGTGGCGGACGGGTGAGTAACGCGTAGGAATCTATCCACGGGTGGGGGATAACTTCGGGAAACTGAAGCTAATACCGCATGATACCTGAGGGTCAAAGGCGCAAGTCGCCTGTGGAGGAGCCTGCGTTTGATTAGCTTGTTGGTGGGGTAATGGCCTACCAAGGCGATGATCGATAGCTGGTTTGAGAGGATGATCAGCCACACTGGGACTGAGACACGGCCCAGACTCCTGCGGGAGGCAGCAGTGGGGAATATTGGACAATGGGGGCAACCCTGATCCAGCAATGCCGCGTGTGTGAAGAAGGTTTTCGGATTGTAAAGCACTTTCGGCGGGGACGATGATGACGGTACCCGCAGAAGAAGCCCCGGCTAACTTCGTGCCAGCAGCCGCGGTAATACGAAGGGGGCTAGCGTTGCTCGGAATGACTGGGCGTAAAGGGCGTGTAGGCGGTTTGTACAGTCAGATGTGAAATCCCCGGGCTTAACCTGGGAGCTGCATTTGATACGTGCAAACTAGAGTGTGAGAGAGGGTTGTGGAATTCCCAGTGTAGAGGTGAAATTCGTAGATATTGGGAAGAACACCGGTGGCGAAGGCGGCAACCTGGCTCATAACTGACGCTGAGGCGCGAAAGCGTGGGGAGCAAACAGGATTAGATACCCTGGTAGTCCACGCTGTAAACGATGTGTGCCAGATGTTGGGTAACTTAGTTATTCAGTGTCGTAGTTAACGCGTTAAGCACACCGCCTGGGGAGTACGGCCGCAAGGTTGAAACTCAAAGGAATTGACGGGGGCCCGCACAAGCGGTGGAGCATGTGGTTTAATTCGAAGCAACGCGCAGAACCTTACCAGGGCTTGAATGGGCAGGCCGTATCCAGAGATGGATATTTCCCGCAAGGGACCTGCCACACAGGTGCTGCATGGCTGTCGTCAGCTCGTGTCGTGAGATGTTGGGTTAAGTCCCGCAACGAGCGCAACCCTTATCTTTAGTTGCCAGCATGTTTGGGTGGGCACTCTAGAGAGACTGCCGGTGACAAGCCGGAGGAAGGTGGGGATGACGTCAAGTCCTCATGGCCCTTATGTCCTGGGCTACACACGTGCTACAATGGCGGTGACAGTGGGAAGCTAGATGGCGACATCGTGCTGATCTCTAAAAGCCGTCTCAGTTCGGATTGCACTCTGCAACTCGAGTGCATGAAGGTGGAATCGCTAGTAATCGCGGATCAGCATGCCGCGGTGAATACGTTCCCGGGCCTTGTACACACCGCCCGTCACACCATGGGAGTTGGTTTGACCTTAAGCCGGTGAGCGAACCGCAAGGACGCAGCCGATCACGGTCGGGTCAGCGACTGGGGTGAAGTCGTAACAAGGTAGCCGTAGGGGAACCTGCGGCTGGATCACCTCCTTTCAAGGAACTGTTCTGAGTGGAACCGGTTATCTGGTTTTATTTGGAATGTTTCAGAAAATAAAAGTCCTTCAGATAGGATCTCTGAAGGCAGCGTCTGGTCAGATGTCTGCATGAGCAATCATGCGAAAGCGCCGTCAACATATCCCTTTCTACGACAGATTATACAGGTTCGGGCTAGTAGCTCAGTTGGTTAGAGCACACGCTTGATAAGCGTGGGGTCGGAGGTTCAAGTCCTCCCTGGCCCACCACTTAATCAGCTGTATATGATAATATGCAGTTGTCTGGTTATGGGGGCGTAGCTCAGCTGGGAGAGCACCTGCTTTGCAAGCAGGGGGTCGTCGGTTCGAACCCGTCCGTCTCCACCATCTTTACTAAGTGGTTGTCGAGAAGTCTGTCGTAAGGGAGTGTTAGAGATTGGACATTTCCGTATATGGAGCCGCGTTGCGGCGCATATATGGTGTGTGTCTGATGAGAGATCTTTGTCAGTGTGAATCGGTTGGTGCGTATCTGGGCGTGCCTTTTAGTTGCGGGTTGGTCTGACCCACAGCGTTCTGCTTTTGCGGAATGATGTGTTAAGCAACGAAGGCATGAAGCGTTCAGATGCGTTTTAAAGATATAAGTGACGTACTTGCATGATGCATGCGGGAACAGTCTTATATGACTTAGGTTGTATAGATGGTTTCTGTGCATGGTGAGAGTGAGTGCGATAAGGGCATTCGGTGGATGCCTTGGTACCAGGAGGCGACGAAGGACGTAGCACGCTGCGAAAAGTTGTGGGGAGCCGCGAGCAGGCTTTGATCCGCAAATATCCGAATGGGGCAACCCACCCGCAAGGGTATCATTACCTGAATACATAGGGTGATGAGGCGAACCCGGGGAACTGAAACATCTCAGTACCTGGAGGAAAAGACATCAATTGAGATTCTGTTAGTAGTGGCGAGCGAACGCGGAACAGGCCAGTATTACTTTGTAAAGAAGCAGAAGGACATGGAAAGGTCCGCCATAGTGGGTGATAGCCCCGTATGCGTAGTGTTGCAGAGTAGTCTTGAGTAGGGCGGGGCACGTGAAACCCTGTCTGAACATGGGGGGACCACCCTCCAAGCCTAAATACTCCCTGGTAACCGATAGTGAACAAGTACCGTGAGGGAAAGGTGAAAAGCACCCCGACAAGGGGAGTGAAATAGACCTGAAACCGAATGCCTACAAACAGTCGGAGCCTCTTATGGGGTGACGGCGTACCTTTTGTATAATGGGTCAGCGAGTTTCTGTTTGCAGCGAGCTTAAGCCGTTAGGTGTAGGCGTAGCGAAAGCGAGTCTGAACAGGGCGTTCAGTTGCTGGCAGAAGACCCGAAACCGAGTGATCTAGCCATGGCCAGGCTGAAGGTGCGGTAACACGCACTGGAGGGCCGAACTCACGCCTGTTGAAAAAGTCGGAGATGAGCTGTGGTTAGGGGTGAAAGGCCAATCAAACTCGGAAATAGCTGGTTCTCCGCGAAATCTATTGAGGTAGACCGTCGAGTATTACCCCGGGGGGTAGAGCACTGGATGGGCTAGGGGGGCCCAAAGCCTTACCAAACCTAACCAAACTCCGAATACCCGGAAGTATGAGCTCGGCAGACAGACAGTGGGTGCTAAGGTCCATTGTCGAGAGGGAAACAGCCCAGACCACCAGCTAAGGCCCCTAAATCGTGGCTAAGTGGGAAAGGATGTGGGGATTCCAAAACAACCAGGAGGTTGGCTTAGAAGCAGCCATCCTTTAAAGAAAGCGTAATAGCTCACTGGTCTAATAGAAACCCTGCGCCGAAAATGTAACGGGGCTCAAGCCACGTGCCGAAGCTGTGGGTGCATATCTATGATATGCGCGGTAGCGGAGCGTTCCGTAAGTCTGTGAAGGAGGCGGGGTGACCCCCTCTGGAGATATCGGAAGTGCGAATGCTGACATGAGTAGCGACAAACAGTGCGAGAAACACTGTCGCCGAAAGTCCAAGGGTTCCTGCGCAAGGTTAATCCACGCAGGGTTAGTCGGCCCCTAAGGCGAGGGCGAAAGCCGTAGTCGATGGGAATCAGGTGAATATTCCTGAACCTGCCAGAAGTGACGAATACAAAATGTTGTCAGTCCTTATCGGATTGAACTGGCTTTTTGCGTATTCCAGGAAATAGCTCTGGCGTATAGACCGTACCCGAAACCGACACAGGTGGACTGGTAGAGAATACCAAGGCGCTTGAGAGAACGATGCTGAAGGAACTAGGCAAATTACTCGTGTAACTTCGGGATAAGCGAGACCCACTGCCGGGCAACCGGGGGTGGGTGGCACAGACCAGGGGGTAGCGACTGTTTAGTAAAAACACAGGGCTCTGCGAAGTCGAAAGACGACGTATAGGGCCTGACGCCTGCCCGGTGCCGGAAGGTTAAGAGGAGGTGTGCAAGCACTGAATTGAAGCCCCGGTAAACGGCGGCCGTAACTATAACGGTCCTAAGGTAGCGAAATTCCTTGTCGGGTAAGTTCCGACCTGCACGAATGGCGTAACGACTTCCCCGCTGTCTCCAGCATCGGCTCAGCGAAATTGAATTCCCCGTGAAGATGCGGGGTATCCGCGGTCAGACGGAAAGACCCTATGAACCTTTACTGCAGCTTTACAGTGGCATCAGAGACATTCTGTGTAGGATAGGTGGGAGGCTTTGAAGCGGGGGCGCCAGTTCCCGTGGAGCCATCCTTGAAATACCACCCTGAATTTTTCTGATGTCTAACCGCGGTCAGTTAGCCTGATCCGGGACCCTGTATGGTGGGCAGTTTGACTGGGGCGGTCGCCTCCCAAAGTGTAACGGAGGCGCGCGATGGTGGGCTCAGGCCGGTCGGAAACCGGCTGTTGAGTGCAATGGCATAAGCCCGCCTGACTGCGAGAGTGACAGCTCGAGCAGAGACGAAAGTCGGCCATAGTGATCCGGTGGTCCCGCGTGGAAGGGCCATCGCTCAACGGATAAAAGGTACTCTAGGGATAACAGGCTGATCTCCCCCAAGAGTCCACATCGACGGGGAGGTTTGGCACCTCGATGTCGGCTCATCACATCCTGGGGCTGGAGCAGGTCCCAAGGGTTCGGCTGTTCGCCGATTAAAGTGGTACGTGAGCTGGGTTTAGAACGTCGTGAGACAGTTCGGTCCCTATCTGCCGTGGATGTTGGAGATTTGAGAGGATTTGTCCCTAGTACGAGAGGACCGGGATGAACATACCTCTGGTGCACCGGTTGTCGCGCCAGCGGCACAGCCGGGTAGCTAAGTATGGACGGGATAACCGCTGAAAGCATCTAAGCGGGAAACCCACCTCAAAACTAGATCTCCCTGAGGGCCGTGAAAGACCATCACGTTAATAGGCCAGGTGTGGAAGCGCAGTAATGCGTGCAGCTAACTGGTCCTAATCGCCCAATAGACTCACTCTCTTTACCATCTCCCTTAAAAGAGATGTTACCCATGCACAGAAATCATCTATGCAAACAAACATACGTCACTTACATCTTACCAACCGGTCCCACTGTCCCTTCCCCAGGGGTAGTTGGGATGACCTGGTGGCCATGGCGGGGAGTGATCCACACGATCCCATCCCGAACTCGACCGTGAAACCCCCCAGCGCCTATGATACTGCGGCTTAAGTCGTGGGAAAGTCGGTCGCCGCCAGGTCTTCCAAACTACCTCACCTCCGCGGGGTGGAGCAGCCCGGTAGCTCGTCAGGCTCATAACCTGAAGGCCGCAGGTTCAAATCCTGCCCCCGCAACCA